>NZ_JAKFFD010000136.1:0-53970 GCF_036675385.1 Pseudarthrobacter sp.
CTCACCTATGGCACCACCGATGAACCGATGCCCGTGGCGGAACTCGAACGGATGGCGTCGCCGGACCTTGAGGGCGCCTTGCTTCAGGACATAGACCTTGAAGACACGGAACTCGAAGAAACGGGCCTCGAAGAGATCTACGCGTCGTTCGCGGCCCTGAAGGCACAGCAGAAGCTGACCCTTCTCGCCGAACTCGGATTGGTGGAGGCGGCGGCCGATTACCGCGTTCCCCCGGTCGCCATCCAGTGCCTCGACATGGCCATGGGTTTCTTGAAGTTGCCAGCCGAGCCATCCGAAACGACAGAATATCCGTCCAACGTGATCGCGCTGCACGGACCGTCACACACCGGTGGCCCGCCCAAAGGCCGGTAGAATCTGAACGTCGCCGAAGACCACTGGAAGAACGCGACTGAAAACGTCACCGGCGACCGAAATAAGGAGGATCCGTGCGCACCAACCACGCCCGGCCACCCTTCCATTTCCTTCGCGCCGCGTCCCTCTCCACGGGGGTCCTGACTCTTGCCGCCGGCGCCCACGTGGCCGGCGGCGGCGACCTTCCCGCCCCAGGCATCATGTTGGCGGTGCTCGCACTGACAGTGCTGGCAGCCACCTCCGCCACGAGGCTGCGGCTCAATTTTCCAGCTCTGCTCGGCGTCCTCGGCGCGGGCCAGTTCATCCTGCACGAAGCCTTCACGGCTTTCAGTTCCTCAGGTACCGCTGTGAGCACTGCTGCCCCCGGGCTCCATAACGCCCACCTGTCCGGCGCCGCCGCCCCCGCCATCGCGGCCGTCGGACACGTCCACGATTCCGGCTCAGCGGGGATCCTGATGCTCCTGACCCACGCACTCGCCACCGGCGCGTGCGCCCTCCTGCTTGCCAAGGGCGAGGCCGCGCTGTGGGCACTGGCCGCGTGGCTGAGGCCCCTCGTCCGGCTCCCCGAAGCAGTAACGCCCGACGCCGGCACACCGCGTACGGCGCCCGGCCCTCCAGCGGTTCTCCCCCTCCGCCCCTGGCGGAACCTCAGGCAACACAGCCGACGCGGCCCGCCTTCCGCCGTCGTACTTTCCTGACTCCGCCCGCACCGCACTTCCGCAGGCCGCGGGCCCCACCCCGTACTTCCGCACGCCCCCACCCGGCGTGCGTCCGAAAGGCAACCCCATGACCACCACCTTCCTTCGCCGCACCCTCACCGCAGCGGCAGCCACCGGCGGCGCAGCTGTCCTGATCCTGACCGCAGCAGCAGGGGCGTCCGCCCACGTCGGCGTCAAGCCGGACAAGACTGACGCCAACTCGTATGCCCTGCTGACCTTCGGAATCCCGCACGGCTGCGAGGAGTCCGGCACCATCAAGGTGACCATCACCTTGCCGGCCGAACTCAACGACGCCCAGCCCACGGTGAACCCCAACTGGACCGTGGAAAAGGTGACCGAACAGCTCGCCGAGCCGAAAAAACTGGCCGACGGCACGTCCATCACCAAGCGCACCAGCCAGATTGTGTACACGGCAAAAGCCCCGCTGGAGCATGAGCTTCGCGATGCCCTGGTGCTGTCGGTCAAGCTGCCTGACGCGGCCGGCTCCACGCTGTACTTCCCCACGCTGCAGTCGTGCGAAACGGGGCAGACTGACTGGTCGGAGATCGCCAAGGACGGCCAGGACCCGCATTCGCTGAAGGCGCCGGCGCCTTCCATCACCATCACCGAGCCGGCCAGCGCAGACGGCCACGGCGCTGCTTCCGCGGCGCACACCACCGAAACCCCGGCCACCGAGCAAGCAGCCCCCGTGACCGACAGCGGCGCGGACGCCCGCAGCTGGGCGGGGCTTGCCGCCGGCCTCGGCGGACTCGCCCTGGGCGGGGTGGCCTTCGCGCGCAGCAACTCAAAGCGCCGGCAGGACTCCGCCACGTAACATCGCGGGATTTGATGCCCGGATGATCACGATCCGGGCATCAAATCTTCCCGATGGCCCGTGGCATCGTTGACTCCCGTCACAGCAGCAACAAAGGTTATGCCATGACGTCTCTGCGCATTTCCCAAGGGTTTGTTTTTACGACGGCGGTCGCGGCGGCGGCGCTGATGCTCACCGCCTGCGGACCGGGCCAGCCGCAGACGCAGGGGACGACGACGCCGGGGACCAACTCCGCCAGCCCGTCCACCACGCCGGCGTCTCCGGGCGCGTCCCAGTCGCCGTCGTCGTCCGCCGCAACTCCGGCCGGTCCCGCGCTCTGCAAAGCGGCCACCCTGTCGGCGGCTACCGATGCGTCCGGCGGGGGCGCGGCGGGCAGCGTCTACATGAAGCTGAACCTCACGAATACGGGCACGGCGCCCTGCCTGCTCAAGGGCTACCCGGGGGTATCGCTGACCGCCAACGCCGACGGTGCACCGATCGGCGCGGCGGCGACCCGCGACGAAACCACCCCCGTCGCGGACGTCCTGCTGGCGCCGGGCCAGGCCGGAACCGCCGTGCTCCGCTACACCCAGGCCGCGAATTACAGCGACTGCACGCTGACGGACGCGGCCGGTTACCGCATCTACCCGCCGGAGGACACAGCATCCTTGTTCCTGCCGCAGCCCACCAGCGCGTGCAGCAACGCGAACATCACGCTCCTGAGCGTTGGAGCCTTCCAGCCGGCCTGATGCTCAAGGCCCGACGATCTGGGCCTGACGAGTCATGATAATTACACTTAGCTTCCATGACGTCGCTCTGGTTGGACCGCGGGCAATCCTTCAGCACTGACACGTTCGAGACTGACACGTTCGAGGCAGGCAGCAGCTACGACACCGTAGTGGCAGGAGCCGGGCTGACGGGGCTGGTCACCGCACTGCTGCTGGCGCGCTCGGGGCAGCGAGTCCTGGTCCTGGAGGCCAGGTTTCCCGGGGCTGTAACCACCGGAAACACAACGGCGAAAGTCAGCCTGCTGCAGGGGACCGTCCTGGCTGCCCTGGCCAGGCAGTATGCGCAGAAGCAGGTTGGCGCCTACGTTGAGGCCAACCGGGAGGGGCAGTCCTGGCTGCTCCGCTATCTCGACGATCACCACGTGCCGTATCAGCGCCGGGATGCCTACACGTACGCCACCACCGCCCAGGGGACGGAGCGGCTGCTTGAGGAACTCGGCGCGGCGACCACCACCGGCCTGGACGTCGAGTACGTGCGCGACGCACGCCTCCCCTTCCCCATCCAGGGCGCCCTGCTCCTGACCAATCAGGCCCAGATCAATCCCATGGATGTCGTGCAAGCCTTACTCGGGGACGTCCGCGCCCGCGGCGGTTGCGTGGTCGGCGGGACCCGGCTGCGGAATGTCTCCGGAAGCGGGCCGCTAACTGTCCACACCGACCAGGGCACCGTCACCGCCAACAACGTTGTTCTCGCCACCGGAATCCCGGTCCTGGACCGCGGGCTCTACTTCACCAAGCTCAAGCCCTTACGCTCCTACGCCGCGGCCCTGGAGCTGCCTGCCGGAGTCACCGCGCCGCCCGGAATGTACCTCTCGGCCGAGGAACCCACCCACTCCTTGCGGGAATATGAGGCTGACGGCCGCAAGTACGTACTGGTGGGAGGGCACGGGCATCAGGTGGGGCGGACCGGATCGGAAAAGTCCCATCTGTCGGGGCTGCTGGACTGGGCCACGGAGCACTTCCCGGGTGCGGTTACCACCCACACGTGGTCGGCCCAGGACTACCAGGCCACCAACCTGATGCCCTTCTTTGGCAAACTGCCACGGGGCCGGGGCCACATCTTCTTCGGCACCGGTTACAACAAGTGGGGCATGACCAACGCGGTGGCCGCCGCCCTTGGCATCTCCGCGGACATCCTCGGCGGCAGCCTCCGCTGGGCCAACACGATCCACCACCGCGTGACGTCTCCGGGCGGGGCAATGACCGCCGTCGCCGTCAACGCTGGCGTGGCTGCGCGGCTGGCCGCCGACTGGGGGAAGCTGGCGGTTGGCAAGTCGGTGAGTGGCAGGGCGGTGGTTGAGCCTGCCGTTGAGCCTGCCGGAACCGGGGTGCCGACGGGCCCACCCCCCGGAGGTCCTGTACCGGCCGACGGCGACGCGACGGTTTACCGCGACGGCGCCCGGCCGGCGGCGGTCTCCACGGTGGACGGCACCACGTGCAGGCTCTCCGCCGTCTGCACCCATCTGGGCGGGATTGTCCACTGGAACGACAGCGAACTGACCTGGGACTGCCCGCTCCACGGCTCGCGCTTCAGCCCCGACGGCAAGCTCCTCGAAGGACCCGCCACCAACGATCTTCCGAGGCTCGAGCAGGGTTGATCCGCGCCTCCAACCGTGCTGGCAATACTGTCGGTGGGGTAGGGCATGATGGAGGAATGCAGGAGGATCAGCCAGCGGAAGCGGGCCACGCAGCCCGCCCGGCCGGGCGCAAAGAGGAACCCATGGGCCGTTTCAGCCGGCCCACGCGGGACTGGTTCCTGGGCGCGTTTGCGGAGCCCACCCCTGCCCAGACCGGCGCCTGGAATGCCATCTCGTCCGGCTCGCATGCGCTGGTGGTGGCACCCACCGGGTCCGGCAAGACGCTCGCGGCGTTCCTCTGGGCTTTGGATCGTTTGCTTGTTGAGGCTCCTTCCCCTGGTCCGGAACTGGGTGACCCTGTATTGCCGGGCGTGGATGCTGTATCGGTCAAAGGGGCGGTGAAAGGGCAAGCCAAAGGACGACGCCCCCGCCCGCCCAAACGCAAGACCCGCGTCCTGTACATCTCGCCGCTGAAAGCCCTCGGTGTGGACGTGGAACGCAACCTCCGCTCGCCGCTGATCGGGATCACCCAGACTGCCAAGCGGCTGGGACTTCCGGCGCCCCTGATCACCGTGGGGGTCCGGTCCGGTGACACCACGACGGCGGACCGTCGCGCGCTGCTCAGCAACCCGCCGGACATCCTCATCACCACGCCGGAATCGCTGTTCCTGATGCTCACCTCCAGGGCGCGCGAGACCCTCACCGAGGTGGACACCATCATCGTTGACGAGGTCCACGCCGTCGCCGGAACCAAGCGTGGCGCGCACCTGGCGGTCTCGCTGGAACGGCTGGATGCGCTGCTGTCCAAGCCTGCCCAGCGGATCGGCCTCTCCGCAACGGTGGAGCCGCGCGAGTTAGTGGCCCAGTTCCTGGCCGGTGCTGCGCCGGTGCAAATCGTGGCCCCGACGTCACGGAAAAACTGGGACCTCACCGTATCCGTCCCGGTGGAGGACATGTCCGACCTCCCGGGCGCCGCAGGCGCCTTCGACTCCGGTCCGGCATCCGGGCTGCAGCCCCAGGCCTCGATCTGGCCCCATGTGGAGGAAAAGATCGTTGACCTGGTGCTGGCCAACCAGTCCACCATCGTCTTCGCCAACTCCCGTCGCCTGGCTGAACGGCTCACCGCGCGGCTCAACGAGATCTACGCCGAACGGCAACTGATCGCGGTCGGCGGCGGCTGGGACTCGCCTGACGCCGGTGCCGCAGATCCAGGTTTTCCGTCCAGCGACGGGGCATTCAGTCCTGCCTTCAGTCCTGCCTTCACCCCGGCTTCCACGCCTGCGTCCACCGCGACGCCGGCCCACATGATGGCGCAGGCCGGCAGCACGGCGGGAGCCGATCCTTTGCTGGCCCGCGCCCACCACGGCTCGGTTTCCAAGGACCAGCGGGCGCTCATTGAGGACGATCTCAAGTCCGGCCGGCTGCGCTGCGTCGTGGCCACTTCGTCCCTGGAACTCGGCATCGACATGGGCGCTGTGGACCTCGTGGTGCAGGTGGAATCACCGCCGTCGGTGGCCAGCGGGCTCCAACGTGTGGGCCGTGCCGGGCACCAGGTGGGGGAAATTTCGCAAGGAGTGCTGTTTCCCAAGCACCGCGCAGACCTGGTGCACACGGCCATCACCGTGGAGCGGATGCTCCAAGGGAAGATTGAGCGGCTCTTTGTCCCGGCCAATCCGTTGGACATCCTGGCCCAGCAGACCGTCGCGGCCACCGCCCTGGGCAGCATCGATGTGGAGGAATGGTTCGCCACCGTCCGGCGGTCCGCCCCGTTCGCGTCCCTCCCCCGGTCCGCCTACGAGGCAACCCTTGACCTGCTGGCCGGCCGGTACCCGTCCGATGAATTCGCGGAACTGCGGCCCCGGATCATCTGGGACCGGAACGCCGGCACCATCGAAGGCAGGCCCGGGGCCCAGCGGCTTGCCGTGACGTCCGGCGGCACCATCCCGGACCGCGGCCTTTTCGGTGTCTACATCATCGGCACGGAGGTGGAGGGCTCCGGCACGCCGGGCTCGGACGGCAAACCCGCCGCGTCACCTGCAAAAGGCGGCCGCCGCGTGGGCGAGCTGGACGAGGAAATGGTCTACGAGTCACGGGTGGGTGACATTTTTGCGCTGGGCGCCACCAGCTGGAAAATCGAGGACATCACCCACGACCGCGTCCTGGTCTCCCCCGCCTTCGGCCAGCCGGGCAAACTCCCCTTCTGGAAGGGGGACTCGCTGGGGCGGCCCGTTGACCTGGGCCGCGCGCTGGGCGCCTTCGTGCGTGAACTGTCCGCGTCCGACGTCGGCCCTGCCACCGAACGCTGCAAGGCCAGCGGGCTGGATGAATTCGCCGCGAACAACCTGATCCAGTACCTCAGTGAACAGAAGCTCGCCACCGACGTGGTCCCCTGCGACACCACGCTGGTGGTAGAGCGCTTCCACGACGAACTGGGCGACTGGCGGGTGATCCTGCACAGCCCGTTTGGGATGCCGGTGCACGCTCCCTGGGCACTCGCCGTCGGGCAGCGCCTGCAGCAGCGGTACGGCCTGGACGGGTCTGCCATGGCCGCCGATGACGGAATTGTGCTGCGGGTCCCCATGATGGAGGACGAGCCGCCCGGTGCCGAGCTGTTCCTGTTTGATCCCGACGAGCTGGAGCAGATTGTCACCGCCGAGGTGGGCGGCAGCGCACTGTTCGCCTCGCGTTTCCGGGAGTGTGCCGCGCGTGCGCTGCTGCTCCCCCGGCAAACGCCCGGCAAGCGGCAGCCGCTCTGGCAACAGCGCCAGCGGTCGGCGCAGCTGCTCGACGTCGCCCGGAAATACCCCACGTTCCCCATCGTGCTGGAAACCGTCCGCGAATGCCTCCAGGACGTTTACGATCTTCCGGCCCTGAAGGACATTGCGGCCTCGGTGGAACGCCGCGAACTCAGGATCGTGCAGACCACCACGCAGCAGCCGTCGCCGTTCGCCAAGTCCCTGCTGTTCGGGTACGTGGCCCAGTTCCTGTACGAAGGGGACTCGCCCCTGGCCGAACGCCGGGCCGCAGCCCTGGCCCTGGACTCGACACTCCTGAACGAGCTGCTCGGCCGCGTTGAGCTCCGTGAACTGCTGGACGCCAAGGTCATCGAGGCCACCGAGCTTGAACTCCAGCGCCTTGCGCCGGACCGCCGGGCCCGCGGCATGGAAGGCGTCGCCGATCTGCTCAGGTTGCTGGGCCCTCTGACCCCGGAAGAGGTCGCCGCCCGCCTGGAGCCTGTGGTGGTGGTCGAGCCGCTGCCAGCGGTGGAGCCTGTCGAAACCCCGGAGCCCACCGAAACGCCGGTGGTTGAGCCTGCCGAAACCCCGCATGCCGACGTTCCTCTGGCCATAACGCACCTGACCGCCCTGCTGCGGGCCAACCGGGCCATAAGAGTCAACATCGGCGGGGCCGAACGCTACGCCGCCGTCGAGGATGCCGCCCGGCTTCGTGATGCCATCGGCGTTCCGCTTCCCATGGGCGTTCCCCTGGCCTTCATCGAACCGGTTGCAGACCCCTTGGGCGACCTGGTTTCCCGGTACGCGCGTACGCACGGACCGTTCACGTCGGCGGAAGCCGCGGCCCGGTTGGGGCTCGGCGTCGCCGTGGTCGGCACCGCACTGAAACGGCTCGCCGCGGACGGCCGGGTGGTGGAAGGCGAGTTCCGGCCGCACGCCGCTCCAGCGGAACAGACGGCGAGCTATGGGCCACCGGACGAAACACCGGTTGAGGATGTCCAAACGGGTCAGCCGCTCGCGGCAGAGCCCCCGCAGACGCATCTTCCCGCCCCCTCCACCAGCGAATGGTGCGACGCCGAAGTGCTCCGCAAGCTCCGGCGTCGTTCGCTCGCAGCACTGCGCGCCGAAGTGGAACCGGTGGACGCCGCCGCCTATGGGCGCTTCCTGCCGGCCTGGCAGCATGTCCGCACTCCGGGAGCCGGGCGCGGGCAGCCGTCACTGCGGGGGTTGGACGGTATTGTCACCGCGATCGACCAGCTTTCCGGCGTGCCGGTACCGGCTTCGGCGTGGGAGCCGCTGGTCCTGGCCAGCAGGGTTTCGAACTACCAGCCCGCCATGCTCGACGAGCTTATGGCCGCCGGCGAGGTCCTCTGGTCCGGGGCGGGGGCGCTGCCTGGAAACGACGGCTGGGTCAGCCTCCACCTGGCCGATTCCGCCGAACTGACGCTGAATCCCGCCGTCGAATACGAACCCGGCGACGCGCAGCAACGCCTGCTTGACCACCTGAGGAACAACGGCGGCGGTTACTTCTTCCGCCAGCTGAAGGACGTGGCCGGTGGCATGGACTCGGTACTCAGCGACCAGGAAGTGGTGTCCGCGCTGTGGGATCTAGCATGGGCGGGCCGCATCACCGGCGACACTTTCGCCCCGGTCCGTGCCCTCATCGCCGGCGGCCACACGGCGCATCGCCAGGTGGCCCGCCCGCCCCGCGCCCGTGCCCCCAGGCTGAGCCGGCTCGGCCGCTCGCACGGCACCGGCCTCCTGGGATCGCCCGGGCTGGGTTCCACTGGGCTGGGGTCCCCTGCGCTGGGCGGCGGACGGTACGGCTCGTTGTCGGGCACGGCGGCCACACCTCCGCTGGCCGCGGGGCGTTGGTCTGCCCTGCCCTCGCCCGAGCTGGACGCCACCATCCATGCCCGTGCCACGGCTGAGCTGTTGCTGGACCGGTATGGCGTGGTGACGCGGGGATCGGTCATGGCGGAGCAGATCCTGGGCGGGTTCGGCCTGATGTACAAGGTGCTGGCCCGGCTGGAGGAGGCCGGCCGCTGCCGCCGCGGGTATTTCATCGAGCACCTCGGGGCCGCCCAGTTCGCGGTCCCCGCAACCGTGGACCGGCTGCGCTCCTATTCCGAGGACACCCAGCTGGCCAAGCCCGAACCAATGGCGCTGGCCCTTGCGGCCACGGATCCCGCCAACCCCTATGGGGCTGCTTTGTCCTGGCCTGCCCTCGACGTAGAGGCAGGAACGGGCCACCGGCCTGGGCGGAAAGCCGGGGCCCTGGTGGTCATGGTGGACGGTGCCCTGGTCCTCTACGTGGAACGGGGCGGGAAAACGCTGCTGGCCTTCAGCGAGGACACAGCCGTGCTGTCAGCCGCCGGGGCGGCTTTGGTAGGTGTCGTCACCCGGGGAGCCGTGGACAAGCTCATCATGGAAAAGGTCAACGGCCACGGCATCCTGGACACGCCCGTGGCGGCCGCACTCGCGGCCGCCGGGGCATACTCAACGCCCAAGGGTCTGAGGATCCGTGCCTGAGGGCGACTCCGTCTGGCGGGCCGCCGCCGAACTCCACCAGGCCTTGGCTGGGCAAACGCTGACGGCATCGGACTTCCGCGTGCCGAGGTTCGCCACGCTCAACCTGGCCGGCTGGACCGTGGCGGAGGTGGTCCCGCGCGGCAAGCACCTGCTGATGCGCGTGCTGGGACCGGACGGGAATGGACCGGAGGAGCGGAAGCTCACCATCCATTCGCACCTGAAGATGGAAGGCACCTGGCAGGTCTATCCGCCGGGCGGGCGATGGCGGAAGCCGGGATTCACCGCCCGGTGCGTTCTGCGCACGGCGGCAGCGGACGCCGTCGGGTTCTCCCTGGGCATCGTGGAAGTGGTCCGCACCGCGGACGAGGACACCATAGTGGGCCATCTGGGTCCGGACCTGCTGGGTCCGGACTGGGACCCGGCCGAAGCGGAGCAGCGGATCCGCGCGGCACCCGACGTGCCCATCGGCGTCGCCCTGCTGGACCAGCGCAACCTGGCGGGCATCGGCAACATCTATCGCTGCGAGGCGTGCTTCCTGTCCGGGGTGCACCCGGCGACTCCGGTCTCAGCTGTCCACGACGTCCGGACCCTGATGACCGATGCCAAGCAGCTGCTGGAAGCCAACCTGGGCCCGGCACGCCGGGTGACCGTCCTCAACCCGCGAGGCATGCCCGTGGGACGGATGGCGGGCCGCCCGGGCTACTGGGTTTACCGGCGCGAACACCAGCCGTGCCTGAAATGCCGGACCCCCATCCGCCGCGGCGTGCTGGGCAAACCCAACGGCGAAGAGGAACGGGACATCTACTTCTGCCCGCAGTGCCAGCCGGTCCTGCCCTAGGCGTCATGTCCTGAGCGGTCCTAGGGAGTCCTAGAAAGTCCTGGCCACGCGTTCGACGGCGACCGGCTCGTCCGTGTCCGACCCGCCAGCGTCCAACTCGGCGGCATCCAACTCACCGGCATCCAACTCGGCGGCATCGAACTCAACGGCATCCTGTTCGAGGACTGCGGCTTCGGCTGGCAGAGCCGCGGGCACCATAAACCACGGCATCAACAGCTGGACCAGCGGCCCGATGGCGAGGGCGTAGACCACCGTGCCCACGCCCACGGAACCGCCCAGCAGCCAGCCAACTCCCAGCACCACAACTTCGATCAGGGTGCGCGAGACCCGCACGGACCAGCCGGTGCGCCGTGCCAGCCCGGTCATCAGGCCATCCCTGGCCCCCGGACCGAACCGTGCGCCGATGTAGCAGGCGGACGCGATGCCGTTCAGCAGCACGGCACCGGCAAGCATGCCGATCTGCCCGCCCAGGTGCGAGAACGCAGGGATCAAGGCCAGGCCGATGTCCGCGAAGACGCCCACCAGCACGGCGTTGCAGAGCGTGCCGAACCCTGGCCACTGCCGGAGCGGGATCCAGAGGAGCAGCACCAGGAAACTCACAATGATGACCACCACCCCGATGCTCAGTCCCGTCCGGCCGGACACTCCCTGATGGAAAACATCCCACGGATCCAGTCCAAGTCCGGCACGGATGAACATGGCCAGGGATATGCCGTACATGGCGAGGCCGGTAAAGAGCTGGAGTAGTCTGCGAGTCAACATAACGACCACTCTGACAGATAACTGGCATTGAATTACATAGCCAGTCTGAGATACTGGCATCATGTCCCCTTCGCTGAACCCGCCTGCGCTGGCCCGTCTCCTGGGTGAGTGGAACCTCGGCGTCGCTCCCGCCTACCGCGAGCTGGCCGACGTCGTCCGCCTCCTGGTCCTGGACGGCCGGGTGGCCCTGGACACGGCCCTGCCCAGCGAGCGGGCACTGTCTGAGGCGCTGGGCGTCAGCCGCACCACCGTGACAGCCGCCTACGGCCACCTCCGCGAGCAGGGTTTCCTCAGCAGCGGGCAGGGCAGCAGGGGCCGGACCCGGATTCCGCGCCTGACGGCGTTGGGTACCACGGTGCTCACGGAGCCGGGCCTGACAACCGCGGGGCGGACGCCCGGAACAACGTCTCCCGGGCTCGCGGCGCCGGAGGGTCTGATTGACCTCGCCTACGCGTCGCTGCCCGCCAGCGGCGAGGTGGTGCACCGCGCGTTCGCCGCAGCCCTCACCGAACTTCCCGCCCTGCTGCCAGGATTCGGCTACGACGCCATGGGTCTGCTCCCGCTGCGCGAGACGGTGGCGGCGCGTTATACGGCGGCCGGCGTGCCGACCACCGCCGAACAGATCCTGGTGACCTCGGGCGCGCAGCACGCCCTGAACATCGTCATCCGCGCCGTGGCGGGCCGGCAGGACAGGGTGCTGGTGGAACACCCCAGCTATCCGAACGCCCTGGATGCCATCCGCGCGGCCGGCTGCCGGCCCCTCCCGGTGGCATTCACCACAGCCCAGGGCGACAGCACCAAAGAGGCCGACGGCGGTGCGCCCGCCTTGGTCTGGGACATGCACGCCCTGCAGGCCGCCCTGGTACAGCAGCGACCCAGGATGGCGTACGTGGTGCCGGACTTCCATAACCCCACCGGGCAGCTGATGCCTGATGTCCAGCGCCGCCAGCTGGTCCGGGCGGCCGCGGCGGCGGGGACAGTTCTGGTGGTGGACGAAACCCTCCGTGAGCTGAATCTCGACGGCGTCAAAACCAGTCCCGTGGCAGCATTCGGTCCCGCAGTGGTCACCATCGGCTCGCTCAGCAAATCCCATTGGGCCGGACTTCGGACAGGCTGGATCCGCGCCTCCGAAGCCATGATCCAGCGCTTTGCGGCGGCACGGACGTCCCTGGATCTGGGCGGACCGCTTATGGAACAGTTGGCGGCGGCCCACCTGGTCCGCGCCCTCGACGAGCCGCTTCCCGCACGGCTCAGCGCCCTCCGGGACAACCGCGCTGCACTTCTGGAGCTCCTTGCCGGACACTTGCCGGACTGGGAAACGGCACGCCCGGCCGGCGGACTGTCCGTCTGGTGCAGGCTGCCAGCACCGGTCAGCACGGCGCTGACGATGATCGCTCCGGACTTTGGTATCCGGCTGGCCGCCGGGCCGCGGTTTGGCGTCGGCGGCGCGTTCGAACGCTACCTCCGGGTACCTTTCACCCTGCCGCCGGACCAGCTGGAGACCGCCGTTCTGGCCCTGCGCTCAGCCCAGAACCGGCTCGATGCCGCCCCGCAGCTCCGCCGGACCCTGAAGAACGCGCCGGCCCTGGCTATTGCGTGACGCGTGGGCTTTCGGGATCACGTGCCGCTGGCACCGCGGCCTGCGGCCCGGCCCATCCGCTGCTTGGCCGTATTGGTCCCGGCCCCGACCGGGACATGAGCCGTCGCCTTGGCCAGCCCAAACTCCGGCATCCCGTTGTAGACAACCTCGATCCCGCCGGCCGGCACCTGGTACGTCTCATGCCAGACGCCGACGTCGCCGGTCCCGGAGAGTTCCTTCATGAATCGTCGCCACGGTTCCAGGTGCGGGGACTCCCGGTCCGCGGCGAACTTCCGCAGGTGCTCGGGGCTCTCCCAGTAGCTGAGCAGGATGGTGGTGCGTCCGAACCACTGCTCGTAGCCGAGCATTCCCGCCGCGGGGTCGGCGGCAAGGTGCTGGAGCATCCGCGGCATGGCGGCAGCCACCTTGCCGACGGTCCCGACCTTCCACCATCGGTTCGCCCGCATGCCGATCAGGAAGACCGTCACCGATTCGCGGCCCGGGTCAGCGGTGTACCGGCCCGGAAATACCTTCTGCGCCATGGGAACTCCTTCGGTTCGCGGTTTCATAACCTTGTTTCATAACACCGTTACGAAACAAGGTTATGAAACAATGGACTCCATGGCAAGACCCGTAGTGCATAACGATTCCCTCAGGCAGGGCCTGCTGGCCGTCACGGCTGACCTGGTGGACCGTGACGGTCCTGCACGCGTGAATCTGCGGGATGTGGCAGCGGCCGCCGGCACGTCCACTACGGCCGTCTACTCGCTGTTCGGCGGAAAATCCCAGCTCCTGACGGCCGTCGTGGACGACGGGTTCCGGTCCTTCCGCGACTCACAGGTGGCCGCGGCCCCGGGCGGGCTTCGGGGACTCGGCGAGGCCTACCGGACCTGGGCGCTGGAGCATCGGGCGCTCTACCGGCTGATGTTCGGCGGCGCGCTGGCAGCCTACGTCGATTGCCAGCCAAGCCCCGATGCTGCCGCCGATGCCATGGAGCCCCTGATGGAAGCAGTGGCCTCCGCCCAGTCTGCCGGCACCGTGCTGCAGGCACCCGTGGAAATGGTCGCCGTCGCAATCTGGGGCCAGGTCCACGGCCTCGTGAGCCTGGAACTGGCCCAGGTGGGCCCGCCGGACGCAGACTGGGGTGCCGCATACAACGCAGCCCTCGACGCCGTCGCCCGCGGCTGGGCCGCCTGACGCGACCTGACCTTCCCGACGCTCCGATCCGCCCACGACGCGCAAATTATCTGACGCAGGTGGATTTCCCGGTGCGCCAGACAATGTGCGAGTCGATATTCGGGTGCCGACCTCAAGCCAACCTACGCGTAGACCTTTTCGAGGAAGCCGCCCCAGGCCTCGGCGGTCGCTGAAGAGTCACCGCTGCCGCTGAAGTCGTGCACAGTCATACCCACCGGCGCGCCGAATGCGTTGCGGCCGAAGAACCGGTACATCGCATCCGAGGTCCGCAGGCCCAGGAAGTTCTCGTTGGAGAAGTCCAGCTCCCCGGACAGCCGCCCCACGCCGTCGAGCTCCAGCTCAACAGCGGAACCCTGCGCCGCAGAATCCACGCCCATAGCTTTCTTCAGGCGGTCGAAACCGTCCGGGGTCTGCGACGCTGCCGGAGACTGGATGTCCGTAAACACGACCGGCTTGCCGTCAAAGTGCTGCAGGTACTGGCCCAGCGTGTGCAGGTAGAACGCCGTGTGCTTGCTGGCGCCGTCGTACTGCTCGTCCCAGTTGTCGGCGAAGATCCCGCTGTGGACATAGTGCAGCCGGGTGCGGCCGCCGTCGAGCGGTTCCAGGATGTGCTCCAGCTGGTTGAACCAGCCATCCGGGCCGTCCATCCGTGATACGAGATGCGTGGGGTGCTCCTGCACGGTCTTGACGTCCGGCCACTGGTCCGTAGGGAACATCCACGCCGGCGTTCCACTTGTCACAGCTTCCCAGACACGCTCGGGCGTCCCGGGCAGTTCGGTGTCGTACACGATCTCAAATTCGCGGTTGTCAGTCATTGTCCTGCTCCTTCGCTGAAAGGGGTTTGATGGGGGTTTTGAGAACGGGGTGAAGAGCGACGACGAGCCGGTGCTTCCGTCCGCCACCCGCCGAAGTGCCACTTGGGGCGGAGCCGCCTGCCGGGGTGTCGCCCGGGCCGGCGACCGCGCCGCCGTCGTGATATTTGTCCACCAGGCGGGTCACGGCGACGCCGAGTTCCTCGGCAAACGCGGCGCGGTCCACGGCCGTCCGGAAGGTAATCTCGCCGTCGATCGCGAACGTTGCGAGCTTCTGCCGGGCAGCGGCCGCGCCGGCGATCAACTTGCCCACCTCCTGGACCATCCGCCCGGCGAGCGCCAGCAGCCAGAAGGCCGAGAACCGGTCGGAGAACCGGTGCGGATCCGGGGCCACCGACGCGAGGGCCACGGGCGAAATCAGATACGAGGCCGCCGTCGCCTGGAGGACGCGTTCGGTGACGTTCCCCTTGCGCCGCTCCTCCACGAGTTCCACCAGCCCGTGCCGCTCGAGGGCCTTGAGGTGGTAGTTGACCTTCTGCCGCGGCAGGCCCACCTTGGCGGCAAGCTGCGTGGCCGACCCCGGCTCCGTGAGCTCCCGGAGGATGCGCGTCCGGATCGGGTCCAACGACGCTTCCGCCGCGGCCGGGTCCTCGATCACTTCGATGTCCAACATGCTTCCATCTTGCCAACCGACAACTTTTATTGTCAAGAACTTTAATACCGTCGGCGCCGACTTGGCCGGAGGCCTGCTCCGATTCGATGGTTCCCTGCCCGATCGATGATTCGAACCATCGTCTGCGCAGGGAACCATCGAATCGGGCGCGGGTGGGGAACGGGCGCCGGTGGGGCGGGCTGGGCGCGGCAGGGCACAGCTGGGAACGGGGGCACAGCTGGGAACGGGGGCGGGGCGGGGCCAAGGGAGCCGGCAAAGTAGAATGGACCGGTGATGCAATCCCCCCTCCCCGTGCGCGACGGCGTGAACGCCACCCGCCTGCGCCTCCCGGGCGAGGGGCCGTGGACCACCGCGATGGACTACATGATGCACCGGTGGGGCCACATCGATCCGCAGGGCATCGAGGACAGGTTCGACGCCGGCGAGATCGTGGGCGAGGGCGGCATCCCGTTGGACCGCCGCACCAAGCTCGAGGACCACACCTTTATCTGGTACTACCGCTCATTGCCGCCGGAGACCCGTATCCCGGTGGAAATCAGCATCCTGCACCAGGACCACCACCTCCTCGTCGTGGACAAGCCGCACTTCCTGCCCACCACCCCCGGCGGCACCTACATCCAGGAATCGGCGCTCGTCCGGCTCCGGAACCAGCTCAGCCTGCCGGACCTGATCCCCATGCACCGCCTGGACCGGATGACCGCCGGCGTGCTGCTGCTGTCCACCAACCCGGAAACCCGCGGAAATTACCAGGTGCTCTTCGAGAAGCGGCAGGTGCAGAAGGAATACGAGTGCGTCTCCGCCGCGGAGCCCGCCGCCGGACACCCCGCCGTCGACTTCCCCGTGGTGGTCCGGAACCGGATGACCAAGTCGCGCAGCTACCTGCTGGCCGAAGTGATCGAGGGCGAGCCGAACGCGGAGACCCGGATCGAACGGCTGGAAACGTTCGACGGCGGCACTTCAGCAGGTGCCGCCGGCACCCGCGCGCCTGGCACCCCTGCCGTCGGCGCCACGGCAGCCGAAACCAACCCAGCCCGGCTGGCGCGGTACCGGCTGGAGCCGCACTCCGGAAAAACGCACCAGCTGAGGGTGCACATGGCCTCGCTGGGGCTGGGCATCGTGAATGACTCGTTTTATCCGGACCTGCTGGACAAGGCGCCGGACGACTACTCCAAACCGCTCCAGCTCCTGGCCCGCGGCATCCGCTTTGTGGATCCCATCAGCAAAAAGCCCGTGGAATACCGCAGCAAGCTGAACCTCAGCGAGGCTGCTCAAGCACCGCGCTGATCAAACACCGTCTTGACCAAACACCGTCCTGAAGGCCTGCTCCATCTCGAGGCTGAACAGCACAAACTCCGCCAACTCGAGCGCGCTGGCCGGATGTGAGGCACCAAACCCTGTGACGGCGTCGTACGCGGCCTCCGCCACCTGGCGCCCGTGCCAGCCGTACACTCCCCCACCCACCGCCGGGAATGCGATGGTAGCCGCGCCCAGCGAGTCCGCCAGCCGCAGGCTTTCGCTGAAGCACGAAACCAGCAGCGACGGGTTGGTCTGCCCCACGTGCCGGTTGGGCCCAACAGTGTGGATGACCCAGCGTGCCGGCAGCCGGAATCCAGGAGTGGCGACGGCGGCTCCGGGCGCCAGCCCATGCGGCAGATCCGTTTCGCGCAGTTCGCGGCAGGCGGCCAGCAGTTCCGGCCCGGCGGCCCGGTGGATGGCCCCGTCCACACCGCCACCGCCCAGCAAACTGGAGTTGGCCGCGGTCACGATCGCGTCAACCGTGCGGGTGGTGATGTCGCCTTGGAAGATGGTGATCCGCATG
This sequence comes from Pseudarthrobacter sp., assembly GCF_036675385.1. Classification (NCBI taxonomy): domain Bacteria; kingdom Bacillati; phylum Actinomycetota; class Actinomycetes; order Micrococcales; family Micrococcaceae; genus Pseudarthrobacter; species Pseudarthrobacter sp. The sequence continues at coordinate 17,197 of NZ_JAKFFD010000136.1, forward strand.
CCGCCAGTTTCCCACTTACGGGGTGCGGCTCATAGGCCCCGCATCACCGCAGCCGAGGCACGCAACCAGGCCTCGCGGGTGGCGGGCATCAGCGCCTGGTAGTTGAGCGGCCCGCCGGAGACGAGGGACTTGTCATAGGGAACGTCGAGGACTTCCCTTGTCAGCGTCTCGAAGTGGGTCCGGGTCCGGTCATGAAGCTGCAGATCGGTGCGCAGTGACGGCGCGGCCAGCAGTGTTACGGCGTTGCTGACTTTGTCCTGGTAGCCGCGTTCACGCAGCCCATCCACGAGCCAGACCGCACTGGCCACCGTGTCTTCGCGGACCGTGGAAACAATGACGAGCTCATCCGCCGCCGCCACAGCGGCTTCCCAGTTCGAGGACCGCATGTTGTTGCCGGTGTCCACCATGATGATCCGGTAGAAGCGGCGCAGCGCCGTGTGCAGCCGGTCGAATTCACGGCTGCCGATGGTGGCGGCCCCGGCCGCGTCCTCGTCCGAGGCCAGCACGTCAAACTGCGCCGACCCCTGGTAGCGCACAAAGCGGTCCAGGTCCCCGATCCGGCCAAGGACGGGATCTTCGAAGCGGTCCACTTCCCGCATCAGGTCAACAGCAGTGCCGGCGTGCCCGGCCAGAGGCGCCCGCCACCCCATGGTTCCGCGCGTTTCATTGTTGTCCCAGGCAAGCGTGTACCCGCCGCGCTGGATGCCCAGCGTCGCGGCCAGAAGCAGGGTTGCCGTGGTCTTGTGGGCGCCGCCTTTGGGGTTAACCACGACGACGGTGCGGGGGCCGTCCAGGCGCCGCTGGACCTCTTCGACGGCGTCCAGGTGGGCGAGTTCCCGCCTGCCGGGACCGAGGCTCAGGGAATTGCGGCTGAGCCGCCGGACGGCGCCCTGCCAGCCCAATTCGGCGAGCGGGGCGGGCTGGGTGGGCCTGTCGGCGAGGAAGTCCTGGAGGGTGGGAACGTCGTCGGGAATGGCTCCAGCCGGGAGGGCCGCGCGGGCTTTAAATTGGGCGGGAGCACGCAATGGCGCCGGGGGGACCTCGTCGGGCATGGCCGCGGGAGGGACTGCGATTGCCATGGCGGACCTTCCTTTCTGTAGTGGCTTCCCCATCTGTAACGGCTGCCCCATCTGTAATGGCTTCGCTTTCTGCGGCTTCACTGCCCGGAGGTGCCGTGGCACCACGGCTTCCGGCTCCGCCGTCATTCGCCACAGGCGCCTGCCGAGGCGGCCAAGCAGGTCGAGGAGGACCAGCAGCAGCCGGTACAGCAGAATGGCCAGGCCGATCACCGGCAGCGACAGCATCAGGATGGACAGGATGGAGAGCGCAGCGGCCGCCGGGTCGCCGGCGGCGATGGCCTCGCTGGCGAGCCCCGTGTGCTGCCGGATGGCGTCAGCGGTCTGCCCGACGATCATGGGGAGGTTCAGCAACATCCAGCCAAGCGCCAGGCACAGGAGCGGCACCACCGTGACTACCCAGATGGTGACGATGCGGCGCGCGAACGTCCGGAGCTCGGCAACCCGCGGATCCACCGCGCGTCCGGGAATGAGGCTGAGCAGAACCGGGCGGATGCGGTTGAACAAGTCGGGGACACCGGCGATGTCGGCCAGGACGAAGTAGCCGTCGAAGCGCAGCGTCGGCACCAGCTGCTGGATCATCTCGAAATGCATCAGTGCCGCCGCCAGCAGGAAAAAGCCCTGCCCTGTCAAAAGGTAGGCGCCGCCCAGGCCGATCAGGCACAGGCAGTTGAAGTACAGCCCGCCAAGGTCCGTACGGATCCTGCCCGCCCGGCCCAATCGGTAGGAGTCGGTGACGTTGGTGAAGAATGCCGGGAAGACCAGATAAACTCCGACGCCGATCACTCCGGGCCTGGCGCCGCCGTACCGGCACGCAGTGGCATGCCCCAGTTCATGGATCACGGCTCCCGCCGTCAGCATCGCGAAGATGCCAAGGAGCAGCGCCGGCGTGAGAAGTACCTGCTCCAGGGAAGCCAGGAGGTCACCCTTGGCGAAGACCAGGATGTCGACGGCGGCCAGCCCGACAAGGACGGTGGCCACCACAGGACTCCAATACAGCGGGGCCAGGATCAGGGCCAGCGTGTTGACCGCCTTTTCCGGCAGCAGGGTTCCCCGCAGCCGCAGGGCCAGTAACGGGTCCGCCCTTGGCGGGGCCACGGCATCAGCGGCGTCCGTATCGGCGTCGTGAACGAGGCCCATCGGCGCCAGCCTGGTGTCGATGAGGTGAAGGAGTCCGCTCACACTGAGTTCGCGGCCGTAGGCGTCGCTGATATCGCGCGCCAGCTCATCAGCGGATTTCACCGGCGAGACGGTGGCCATGACCAGCTGGAGAAGCTCCGACAGCTGGACAATCTGCCCGTCTCCGCGCTGCAGCAGGTAGCTGCGGTCCTTCAGGCCAGACCCCTCAACCGGTCCCAGGAAAACAAGCCCGGGTGACGGCGACCAATGCCGGACAAAGTCGGCTTCGGGTGCTGTGGTCACGGTCCCCACCTAGGTTGAGCCACTAAGAACGGCGGGCATGCTCCGATGCTGAAGCATGCCCTCCGGGTTTCCTGTTGATCCTGCGGACCTACTGCTGCAGGACGATCACTTCCTGCCAGGCGGCCGAGTTCGCGATTGAACCGATCGAGGCCGCATTGATGGCGAACGACAGGTTCACGGCGATCACGGGAGCAACGTTGATGTTGAAGAACAGCGTTTCCCTCATTGGAAGCAGTTCTGCAACCTCGGCGTCGAGATCCACCGGTAATAGCACGGTTGATGCCGTCATAGCACCTCACCTCCCTCCCCCGGGCAATCCCGGGGTCCAGATATCGGATGATAGACGGACTTAACCCTGGACTACGGCGATGTTCTGAAGCGCAGTGCTGTGTGCTACCGCAAAGAACGAGGCAGCGTTCAGAGCAACAGACGAGTTGCTTGCGTAAACACCCGCCCAGTTCGTGTCCAGAAACAGGGTCTCCCGCGAAGGCAACAGCTCCACCTTCTGGCTTTCCAGTTCGTGAACGGTAAGTTCCTTCATCATGTCAATCACCCCCTTTCGACGTCCCTCGATCAGTCAACGCGTCGCCCCGTTGCGGCTTCGTTACTGGGCTGTTATTTTTCCGTTGTTTCATGAAACTAATATGGTGGCAGTCTTGACTTGGGCGCCGAATAATCTTTGCCTAGGATGGTCATACTGGACGGTAATGTTCCTGGACGACGGAAATTGCAGACAAGGAAAGCAGGCGCCGATTCATGGCGGACATTGAAGGCACCATGGTCATCCGCGCGTGGGCGGAGCCTGCCCAGAACCACCGCGTAAGGGCGCGCCTGATCTCCAGTCATCCTGGCCAGGACCAGGAAATTGTGGAGACGGCCGGCGATGAAGAAGAAATCATTATGGCTGTGCAGCGTTGGCTCGATGTGCTGAAAGCCTCAGAAAGCACTGCCAGCGCATAACCCGAAGTTCCCTAATCGGCTGGGCTGATTCCAGCAAACCCATCTTGAATGACAACCGGCGCCATATGGATTGACGGGCATGTGGACCTATTCCCGGTATATCACCCCAAAAACCCCCTCTTTCTAAATTGGCTTGACTTGATGCGCCCCAGTGCCACGATGGTTATCTGGGGTATCGCGTGTTGTCCGGTCGGTTGAAGGGGATAGGCATGACGGTGGCTCTCGCACAGGATTGGCATTTAAGCCTGCTGGGGGCCTGGCGGTTGCGCCGCGGCAGCAATACCGTGACGGTGGCCAGCCGGGAACAGCGGCTCATCGCCTGTGTGGGACTCCTGGGCTGCAGGCACCGGAGTTTCCTGGCCGGCCTGCTGTGGCCCAAAAGCAGCGAAACGCAGGCAGCCGGGAACCTGCGCACCACCGTCTGGTGCATCTCCCACGCCTTCCCGCACCTTCTCCGGACCGGCCCGGACACTCTGGAGCTTCACGAGGGGGTCAGGGTCGATGTCACGGCATTGCAGCACCACGTCGCCACCCTGCAGTCGCAGCCTGAAGCCCGGATTCCTGACAGCTATCTGGACGACTTGAGCCGCGCTGACCTGCTTCCCGGCTGGTACGACGACTGGGTGGTCTTCGAACAGGAGCGGCTGCGGCAGTTGCGCCTCAGCGCGCTGGAGCTCATGGCACGGCAGCATCTGGCGGCTGGCGAACCCGGCGGAGCTGTCATCGCGGCGTTGTCTGCGGCAAGCATCGAACCGCTGAGGGAATCGGCCCATCTGCTGCTGGTCCAGGCCCATCTGGCCGCCGGGAACCGGGCCGCCGCGGTCCGCGCCTACACCATGTTTGCCAGCCGCCTGGAGGGCGAACTCGGCGTCCTGCCCTCAAGCCAGCTGAGCGAGCTTGTGTCCGCGTTCCATCCGCACTGATCAAGCATCTGCACTGATCGAGGAATCATCATGGATACCCTCATCGAAATCCCCGGAGACCGCACGGCTGCCAAGTTCGCCTACGCGGCCGCCGGCCTGGGCGTCGTAGGCGTGGCAACACTGGGCGCCATGTACGCCATCGAAGTGCCAAAGAACGGACCCTACGTCTTCGGCACCATCAACGATGCCACCGGCGGCGTCTTCCAGTTGGTGATCATTCCGGTGATTGTCCAGGTTCACCGGCGCCTGCGCCGCACACCCGGCTCCGAGGCCGCCAAATGGCTGGTGATCGGGGCCAGCGGCGCAGGATCAGCGAGCTCCTTCCTCCTGGTCGCGAAGAAGCTCGATTTCACGGTGTCCACTGGCATCTCGGTGGGGGCCATGGTGGTCCAGGCCGGCTGGTTCCTGCTGGCCCACCGGGCACTGCTCAAGAGGGGCAGCTACCCCCGGGATCTCGCGAAGCTGGGACAGTTCATTGGCGGCGCCTTGGTGGTGGCGTTGCCCCTGGCGGCGCTGACCGCGGTGGAACAGGCGCCGGCCTGGATCCGCTGGGGCATCGGCGGGGCGGGAATAGCCTTTGGCGCCACAGCGTGGGTCGCCTGGCCGTACTGGTATTTCCTCGCGGCCGGGCACCTCAGCCACGCCCCCAGGGAAGTTCCCGGCGGAGCCCCAGGTCCACGCCGTCGGAACATCGGCAGCGGGTACTGAAGCACTTGCTGAACCCAACGCCCGGCAAGTCCGTGCCGCCGGCCGGCTCAGGCCGTGCTGCCGCGCAAAAATGCGGTACTTTGTGGCCATGGACTTTGGCAACGCCGACAGCTGGGGGGCGGCGATCTACTTCTGGATCATCCCTGTGGTCCTCGGCGATGCCATCTTCCCGCCCATCCCCTCAGAGATGGTGGTGATTACCGGCGGCGCCCTCTCGGCCGACGGCCGGGCCAACGTCTTCCTGGTGGGGGCACTGTCCGCGGTAGCCTCCTGGGCCGGCGATATGGTGGTATTCCAGCTCTTCAAGCGCCGGCTCAGCCACGTCCTGGACCGCTGGCGCTGGGGCCGGAAAGTCCACCACGGCATCCATGCGGCCATCGCCAGGGCCGGCCGCTCCTCCACCTACGGAGCCATCATCGGCGCCCGCTTCATCCCCGGCGGGCGGCTGGCGACGTCGGCGGCTTCGGGCATTGCCGACGTTTCGGCCCGGGGTTTCAGCCTGTGCGCCGGCCTCGGCGCGGTCCTCTGGGCCAGCTGGCTGGTGGGCTTGGGCTACTTCACGGGATCGGCAACCAAGCTGCCGTTCTGGGCGAGTTCGCTGATAGGCGTGGTGCTGGGCCTGGTGATCGGCGCCGCCGTCGGCATCATTGTCACCCGCCGGCGCGGCACTCGCTCACCGGTGGACGAGCCTGCCCCCGGCGAGTGAGCATGCGGCCGGTGATTGAGCCTCGAAATCGGGTCTCGCTCCCCAACCGCTCCCTAATCCTCGCAAGCTCGGACAGGGAACCCTGCGGTCGTGGGCCCAGCTCGACCACCAGTTCAAACGGGCGCCCAGCGGCCGCGGTTGCGGCGGAGCACCGTCAGTGAGCCGGTGAGCGCAACGCGTTCGACGGCGTCGCGCATCATCGCTGCCGATTCGCGCGCCTGCTGGTTCTCACCGCTGTATTCGGTCGCCTCCACAAGGAAGCGGAGGTTCAGTTGGGGGACGCCGGCGGCAAGTTCGATCTGGTTTGATTCCACATGGTGACGGGTCTCCAACGCCTCGACCGCGGCGGCCATCACGGCTTCCGGCGGGTTGCCAGGCTTCAGTCCGGTGATTTTCAGGCGGGTCTGGAACGAAGGCATGCGTCAACCCTAATACGGGGTGTTCCTGGTCCCTTCCCTGTGGGATAGCGGGACAGCGCCAGCGGCAGGCAAAGAACCTCAAGCAGCTGCCGAGGTCTGTCAGGAACCGCACCACCATGGTTTTCCGCGCGGGACAGGACTAGGATGTGGCCGCGGTCTCATAGTCACACCTGACAATCATCAAGAAAGAAGACCGAACATGAGACGGACCACAATGCGAGTGATTGCGGCGGTATCGGCAGGCATGTTGGCATCAATGTTAGGGATCGGCGTCGCTTCCGCCGACAGCCGGAATGCCCTGGCCGAAGTGCGACAGGCCACAACCCAATATCACGACGTTAGTGCGGCCATTGCCGCGGGCTACCAGCCCGTGGGTGAGTGCGTTCCAGGCATGGGCTTTCACTACGTCAACTTCAGTCAGTTCGGTCAGATGGATCCATTGGTCCCGGACGCACTGACGTATGCAGCGAACAAAACGGGCCAGCTCAGACTGGTCGCAGCGGAGTGGTTTAAGGTCGACGCCGACCAGGACCTGGCGACCGACACAGACCGGCCGAGCATGTTCGGCAAGGCATTCGACGGACCAATGCTCGGGCACGCTCCCGGCATGCCGATCCACTACGACCTCCATGCATACCTGTGGCAAGGTAATCCGGACGGCGTCCTGGCAACCTACAACCCGAATGTTTACTGCCCCGAACCGTAAGAGCGATCCGTTCGGCGAGGTCAGCGGGCTGCTGGCTGTGCAACATGGGTCCTATCCCGTGTTGCGCAGGCCGGCCGCCACCCCGTTGACGGTGATCAGCATGGCCCGCTGGAGCCGTTCGTCGATCTCGGCGCCGCTGATGCTCCCGCCTTCGGCGTTCTGGGCAGCCCGCACGCGGCGAAGCAACTCCACCTGCAGGTAACTGATGGGGTCCAGGTACTGGTCCCGGATCTCCAGCGACCGCTTGAGCGTCGGCTGCGCGTCCAGGAGCACGTTCTCGCCAGTCAGGTTCTGGATCTCGGTGACCGTGAGTTCGTACTCTTCACGGATGGCCCGGAAAATGTGGTGCAGGTCCTCGGGAACCAGGGTGGCCACGTAGTACCCGGCGATGTCCATGTCCGTCTTGGCCAGCGTCATCTCCACGTTGGAAACAACGGACCGGAAGAAGTGCCAGTTCTCCATCATCTCCACGAGCTGCGCGGAGTTTCCGGCCTCGCGGGCAGCCTTCAGGCCCGAGCCCACACCGAACCAGCCCGGGACGATCTGCCGGGACTGGGTCCAGCCAAACACCCACGGGATGGCACGCAGGCCGCCAAGCCCCGCCCCGGAGTCCGGGCGTTTGGACGGGCGGGAGCCGATGTTCAGCGAGCCCAGCTGCTCCACCGGAGTGGAGGCCAGGAAGTACGCGGGCAGGTCAGGATGGTCGATCAGGTTCCGGTACCGGTCGAAGGCGCCGTCGGAGATGATTTCCATGACGTGCCCGTACCGTTCGCGCTGGTCGTCCGACGTGCGCGGATCCCGGTGCAGGGCCGAGCCCTGGAGCACTGCCGCGAGTGACAGCTCCAGGTTTTCCCGGGCCAACTCCGGCAGCGAGTACTTGTCCGAGATGACCTCGCCCTGTTCAGTGAACTTGATCTCGCCTTCCAGCACGCCGTTGGGCTGGGCCATGATGGCGTCGTAGGTGGGTCCGCCGCCGCGGCCCACGGAGCCGCCGCGGCCGTGGAACAACCGGACACGGACGCCATGCTTGGCCGCAACGTCGCGCAGGTTGCGCTGGGTCTTGTGGATCTCCCACTGGCTGGTCATCACGCCGGATTCCTTGTTGGAGTCCGAGTAGCCCAGCATGATTTCCTGGACGTCGCCGCGCAGCCGGACCAGGTCGCGGTAGGACGGAACGGACAGCAGCTGGTCCACGATCTCCGCCGAGGCACGCAGCTCCTCCACGGTCTCCAGAAGCGGCGCGAACCCGATCTTGGCGTAGGGGGCTTCGCCGAACAGGTTGATCAGGCCTGCCTCGCGGGCCAGCACGGCCGCGGCCAGGACGTCGTCCGCGCCGCGGGTCATGGAAATGATGTAGGTCTCGATGACGTCCGGACCGTACGTGCGCAGGGCACGGCGGATCTCACGGAAGACGTCGTACGTGCCGTCAGCGACGCCGTCGAGCTTAATCGGGTGGCCGGACAGCGGCCGGCGTGAGGCGAGCTCGGAGCCGAGCACCTCGAAGCGTTCCTCACGGCTCAGTTCGGCATAGCGGATGCCGGGGCCGCCCAGCCGGTCCATCAGCTGGCCGACGGCGTCGTGGTGGTGGTCGGCGTGCTCGCGGATGTCCAGGGTGGCCAGGTGCAGGCCGAAGGACGCGACGGCGCGGCGGACCCGGGCCAGGGCGCCGTCGGCAGCGAGCGACGCCGAGTGGTTGCGGAGGGACAGCTCCAGCAGTTCGAGGTCGTTGAGGAGTTCCTCGGTGGAACTGTAGTCACGGCCGTGCTCGTGCGTGGAGTCCGCGGCAACCCGCTTGCCCGTGTTGATGAGCTTGGCTTTGATGCAGGTGAGCTTGAGGCGGTAGGGCTCCTGGGCGTTGAGTTCCAGGACGCGCCGGTCCAGGCCCGGCAGCTTCTTCAGGTCCGCGTCGATGGAGTCCAGCAGGGTCTGGTCCGCGCCGGACAAGGCGGTGGAGTTGGACAGGATGGAGATCAGCTCGTCCATCATCGCGATGCTGATGCGGACGGCGTGCTGGTTCTGGATCTGCAGGATTTCCCGGGTGACCGCCGCCGTGACGTTGGGATTGCCGTCCCGGTCGCCGCCGATCCAGGACCCAAACCGGATGGGTGCGTCCTGGGACGAAAGGCTGACCCCGTGCTCACCGAGCAGTTCCGAGAAATCCGAGAGCATCTCGGGCATGGCGTCGGTCAGGATGCCGCCGAGGTAATAGATCGCGTTGCGGGCCTCGTCCACCGGGGTGGGGCGGACCTGGCGCAGTTCGTCGGTCTGCCACATCTGGTCGATGACCTCCGAAAGCTGGCGGTCCTGCCGGCGGCGCGCGGAGGTGCCTTCCTTCGTGGGCTCGGCCAGGACATCAGAGAGCTTACGGATCTTGTCAAGCACGGAACGGCGCGAAGCCTCGGTGGGGTGGGCCGTGAAGATGGGGCGGACGTCCAGCCCGTTGACCACTTCCTGCAGGACTTCGGGCCCCGCCTTGGCGGCGATTTCGGTGACGGCCTTGGCCAGCCACCCGTCCTTCTCCTGCCGGGTCCGCAGGCCGCGGACCCGATGGACCTGCTCGGCCGCGTTGGCAAGGTGGAAGTAGAACGCGAACGCACGCACCAGGTCTGTGGCCTGCTCGATCGGCAGGGAGCCGAGCAGTTCGCGGACCTGCTCGACGACGTCGTGGGCACTCCATGGGCCGGTGGCATCGGCACCGCCGCGGGCGGCTTCCTTGGACTCCTTGGTAAGGAGGCGGACCTGCTCCACCAGAGCAAGGAGTTCGGGGCCGTGCTGGCGGACCAGGGATTCACCCAGCAGCGTGGAGACGCGCCGGACGTCGGCCCTCAGTTCAGAGGCGAGGTCGGTTGAGGAGTTCATTGCAGTGTTAGCCATGGAAACTGTCTTTCGAGGGTTCGGACTTGGCTCGTACACTGCGCTGGATACTGTGAGCCACGTTACTAGCTATCGATGCTACCTGCACGGGATGGCGAAGGCGGAATCCGTCTCAGATATTGCGCAGGTCTCCGCCCCTGCCGCGCCGGACTTCAGCGGACGATCTTGAAATTGAAATCCGGAGTCCCCAGCACCGACCAGAGGCGCAGCCACACCGGGAGCATCATCTCCGCTCCCCGGGCGGTGGTGATGTCTCCGAGGTCAATAATATCGCGGTGGCCCAGCTCCCGGAGGAGCGCCGTCACGGTGTTCTTGGCACCGGCGTCGTCGCCGGAGACAAACACCGAGTGGTCCCCGCCGCCCAGCCGTCCGGGGTCAACCATCAGCCCTGCGTTCATGGTGTTCAGGGTTTTGACCACCCGCGCCTCCGGGAAGGCGTGCTGGATCCGTTCGGCGTTGCTGTCCGTGTTGACCGGGTTCAGCACCGGGGGCATGCCCTGGGAGAAGTCGAGCGGGTTGGAAACGTCCACCACCACTTTCCCCGACAGGTTGGCCGAACGCGCGGCACTGAGGGCACTGAGTGCGCCCGCTCCGTTTGTTGCATTGACGATCAGTTCCGCCGCGGCTGCTGCCTCCGCGAATGTTTCCAGGGCTATGTGCTGGTTCGCCGCGTGCCATTCGCTGAAGGGCGGGGTGCCCATGGCGTCCGGCGCGCTGCGGGCGAGAGTCTCCCCCGGGTCGCGGGTGCCCACCACCACGTCGTGTCCCAGCGCGGACAGCGCGCCTGCGAGGGTCCGGCCTGCGAAACCCGTGCCCAGGACCGCGATTTTCATGGTTCCTCCAAGGTCAGCCGTGGGAGTCCGGAAACGAGGTTCCGTCGCCTTCGACGTTACTCTCCGCCGCCGGCAAGACAAGGGCGGCGGCAGCAACGCGGCGCGAGGTCCGCGGTGCTCCGCGGCGGTCCGTGGTGGAATGGACAGCGTCCGCGCCGGGTTGTAAACCCTGACGTCGTAGCCGGGGAATCAGAACCCCTTTTGGAGGAACCATGGACACCACCGCAACCGCGCAGCTGGAACGCTGGCAGCGTTTCCGCACGAACCGGAACAAGGCCCTCGCCACCCGCCACGGCTGGCTGACGCTCACCTCCTTCCAGTGGCTGGAATCCCGGCCCGCCGGCGTCGAACTCGCCCCCGGCCTCTGGTCAACGGACGGCACGACGGCGACACTCACCGCTGCGGCGCACGACGGCCTGACGCTGGTGGAAACCGGCGAGCCCGTTGACGGGACCATTACCGCCTCCCTCGCCAACGAGGAATCCCTGATGTGGGTGCAGTTCGGCGGCGCGGACGGGCAGCAGGTAGTGGTGGAACTCGCCGTGCGCGCAGACCGGTACGCCATCCGAACCCGCGATTCCGGCTCGCCGGTGCTGACGGAGTTCGACGGCGTTCCCACCTTCGACTACAACCCGGACCTCGTGATTGAAGCAGCCTACGAGGCGTACCCGGAACCGGTGGCCGTCCCGATCGGAACGGCCAATCCGCTGGTGGACGGAGTCCATTATTCGGTGGGCGAACTGGTTTTCCGGCTGCCGGGAACCGACCATGAGTACCGGCTGCACGCCGAGGAGGAAAAACTGGGCGCGCTGACCATCACGTTCCATGACGGGACCAACGGCGAATCAACGGATGAGTGGCGGAAGGTATCCACGCCCCGGCCACGCATTGACGCGGCCGGAAAGGCCACGGTGGTCCTGGACTTCAACCGCGCCATCAACTACCCCAGCGCCTTCACCCCGTTCGGCACCTGCCCCATGCCCGTGAAAAACAACAGCCTCGATGCGAGAATCGAGGCCGGCGAAAAGCCTCCTCGCTGATTGAGCGCCGAGCCCGGTGATTGAGCCTGTCGAAATCCGACCCGCCCGGTGATTGAGCCTGTCGAAATCCTGGTCTCGCTGCCTAGACGATCGCTGAGACGCCGGTGACCGCCCGGCCCACAATGAGCGTGTTGATTTCGAACGAGCCCTCGTAGGTGTAGATGGCCTCGGCGTCGGCGAAGATTTTGGCCATCCGGTAGTCGGTCACGATGCCGTTGCCGCCCAGGAGGGACCGGCCCAGCGCCACTGTCTCGCGCATCCGGGCGCTGGTGTAGGACTTGGCGAGGGCCACCTGCGGCATGACCGCCACGCCGTCGTCCTGCAATTGGGCAATACGCGCCATCATGGCCATGCTGGCTACGGCGTTGCCCAGCATGGTGACCAGCTGCTGCTGGATGAGCTGGAATTTCGCCAGAGGCCGGCCGAACTGGTGGCGTTCGACGGCGTACTGCCGGGCGACGTCGAACGCCGCCAGCTGCTGCCCCACCGCCTGCCACCCCACCATGATCCGCGAACCGCGCAGGAGCTGGTTGGTGTCCTCGAAACTGCTGATGCCGGCGAATCGGTCGGCCTCGGCGACCTGGACATCCTTAAGCACAATGTCCGCGTTCTGCACGGTCCGGAGCGCAATCTTGTTCTCGATCCGGCTCCGGCTCACGCCCGGCAAGGAAGCATCAACGATGAACCCTCGGACCGCGCCCTGCCCGTTGGCAGCCACGGCCTCGTCCTTGGCCCACACGAGCATGTAGTCGCAGAACGTCCCGTTCCCGATCCAGCGCTTGGCGCCGTTGAGCACCCACGCGTCGCCGTCGTCGTCGGGCTCTCCCGTTGCGCTGGAGATGCGCCGGGCACTCGTTTCCATCCCGCCGGCGACGTCGGAACCGTGGCCGGGTTCGGTGAGCGCGAAGGCGCCCGTGATGCGCAGGCTTGAGGCGTCCGCCAGCAGCCGCTCTTTCTGGCCGGCCGAACCGAAACCGTAGAGCGACTCCACAAAAAGGTCGTGGTGGACCAGGAAAAATGTTGCGATCGAGGTATCCACGCGCGTCATCTCTGCGATGACCAGTCCGGCGAACAGGTTGCTGTAGCCGCGCTGCGCCGGTGTGCTCAGCTCCAGCGCGGCGAGCTTGGGCAGGATGTGCGCCGGGAACTCCGCCTTGTTCCACCAGTCCGACGCGTAGGGGGCGATCTCCGTGGCCAGAAACTCCCGCAGCTCGGCCAGCTTGGCCCGCTCCTTCGAGCTGAGGAGTGACTCGAACGCGAAAAAATCGGCGGTGGGCAGCTCGTCGATCGAGGGCTCAGTGGTGGAGGGCTCAGTGGCCGAGAGCTCAGTGGCGGAGGGCTCGGACGTGCCCGGCAGGCTCATTTCGGCCCCATTCGGATGGCACCGTCGAGCCGGATGGTTTCGCCGTTGATCATCGCATTTTCCACAATGTGGGCCACCAGACTGGCGTATTCGGCGGGCCGGCCAAGGCGCGACGGATGCGGGACCTGCCGCCCCAGCGAATCCTGCGCGTCCTGCGGGAGCGTTGCCATCATGGGTGTTTCGAAGATGCCCGGGGCGATGGTCACCACCCGCACCAGGGAGCGGGCCAGCTCACGGGCCAGCGGCAGCGTCATGGCGGCGACGGCGCCCTTGGAAGCGGCGTAGGCGGGCTGGCCGATCTGCCCGTCGAAAGCTGCCACGGAGGCGGTGTTGATGATGACGCCGCGTTCGGGGCCGCCGAGCTCAGTACTGACCGGTTCGGTGGATACCATGGCCGCGGCGGCCAGGCGCAGCACGTTGAACGTCCCGATGAGGTTGACCTGGATGACGCGGTTGAACGTGTCCAGCGGAAGGACGCCGTCCCTGCCCAGGACCTTGCCCGGCGTGGCGACGCCAGCGCAGTTCACAACAATGCGCAGCGGCCCCAGCGCCACGGCAGTGTCGACGGCGGCCTGCACCTCAGCCTCATTGGTGACGTCCGCGGGGACAAAGGCCGCTTGTGCCCCCGAACCGCCGGCGGCGTTCAGCGCTGCCACGTTCAGCGCTGAGGCGTTGAGCTCGGCGGCGTAGGCTGCACCGGCAGAGGACGGCAGGTCGATCAGCACCACCGAGGCACCGGCGTCGAACAGGCGCTTCGCTGTGGCAGCGCCGAGCCCGGAAGCCCCACCCGTAATCAGCGCGACAGTACCCAAGACGTCCATACATCCTCCTTGATGCGGCCCCAACACCATAAGACCGGCGCGGAACATTAGTTAGTGCATGTTAACTGAAAATCCTGTGGGCCGCACCCACTAGGCTGAACGGATGACCATGCCGGATGCCGAACCTGCCCACTGGCAGGACCGGGCCAACGTGGCGGCCCGCTCCGTCACCGGACTCTTCGGCCGGCGGCTGCTGTTCCTGCCGGGAACCCACCTGGCCGCCGTGCAATGGCCGTCAAAACACCTGAAGAACCTCCTCCACCCCTGGCACTACTGGTGGCAGGCGCACTACGTGGACTGCCTGGTGGATGCCGGGCGCCGCGAACTGGGCAACGGAGCCACCCCCGCCGCAAGGTTCAACGGCCCGGACCACCCCAGCGCCGGCAGACTCGCGTCCTGGCTGGTCACGGGCATCCGGCTGCGCAACGCCTTCACCTTCGTCAACAACTACTACGACGACATGGCCTGGCTGGCGCTGGCGACGCACCGTCTGCAAAGTCTGGCCGAGGAGACGCGGCAGCCCGGTCGCCGCCGGAACGCCAGGGTCCAGAAGACCCTCACCCTGCAGTTCGATTCCGCCTCCACCGATGACTTGGGCGGCGGGACTTTCTGGAGCAAAAAGCGCGACTTCAAGAACACCCCGGCCACCGCCCCCGTGGCGCTCTACTACGCCCGGACAGGCCAGCGAGCCAAGGCGCAGCGGCTGGTTGACTGGCTCAATGCCGTGCTCTTTGATGAGGCCCGGGGCCTCTATGTTGACGGGGCGCGGCTCAGCCCGGCCGGCGAAGTGCTGGTGGAGAACACCCTCTACACCTACAACCAAGGCCCCGTACTTGGAGCCTTGCTGGAGCTCGGCGGCGACGTCAACCTCGCCAGGGCCGCGGCACTGGTGGCCGCGGTCGCAAAGCGGCTCACCGTACCGGGGCAGCCCATCCTCCGCTGCGATGGAACGGGCGACGGCGGACTCTTCACCGGGATTCTCTGCCGGTACCTGGCACTCGCGGCCGTCGATGCCCGGCTCCCGGAGTCCGCCCGGAACACCGCGAAGGAGCTCGTGACAGCTACTGCCGAAGCCTTCTGGGCGGGCCGCCGGCCGGCCGGCCGCGGAGCGGCATCAGCCACGGCTGGGAACGTCCTGTTCTCCATCCACGCGGCACAACCGGCGGACACAACCTACCCGCCAGGTGCCGCCGTCGAACTTTCCACCCAGCTGCAGGCCTGGATGGCGCTGGAGGCCGCAGCGGCCATCCACAAAAGCCACGAATGAATTAGGGCACGCAACAGTTCCGTAATGCATGTGATCCTGATCACTTAAGGGCTGTGCCGCTTGGTGTCTTAGGTTTGGCTAACCTACAGTTTCTCGGGTGAGCCACCCCTTATCCCCAGCTCACCAGGACCGTCGGTCCACACACTTTTCCCCAGAAAGTAGCACTCAATGAAGATCCGCAACAGCGCTCTGGCCGGCATCGCACTCGCCGCCACCGCAGCCTTGGGACTGACCGCCTGCGGCGGCGGCACCCCGGCAGCCACCGGTTCCGCCTCTGCAGACGCCAAGGTGTCCGGTGAGATCACGGTCTACAACGCACAGCACGAATCCATGACCAAGGCCTGGGTGGAAGAGTTCACCAAGGAGACCGGCATCAAGGTGACCCTGCGCCAGGGCAAGGACACCGAGATGTCCAACCAGATCATCCAGGAGGGCGACAAGTCCCCGGCTGACGTCTTCATCACCGAGAACTCCCCCGCCATGACCCAGGTGGAAAACGCAGGCCTGTTCGCCGATCTCACCGACGAGGTCAAGAAGCAGGTTCCGGCCGAGTACCGCCCGTCCACCAACAAGTGGACCGGCGTCGCAGCCCGCTCCACCGTGTTCGTGTACAACAAGGAAAAGCTCACCGAAGATAAGCTGCCCAAGTCCCTCTCTGACCTGGCCGGTCCGGAGTGGAAGGGCCGCTGGGGCGCATCGCCGTCCGGCGCCGACTTCCAGGCGATCGTATCCGCCTACCTTGAACTCAAGGGCGAGGCCGAAACCGAGAAGTGGCTCACGGCCATGAAGGAAAACTTCAAGGGCTACCAGGGCAATGGTGCGGTCATGAAGGCTGTCAACGCCGGTGAAATCGAAGGTGGCGTTATTTACCACTACTACTACTTCGGTGACCAGGCCAAGACCGGCGAGAACTCCAAGAACGTGGCCAGCCACTACTTCAAGAACCAGGATCCGGGCGCGTTTGTCTCCGTATCAGGCGGTGGCGTGCTGAAGTCCTCCAAGAACAAGGCCGCTGCCGACGCGTTCCTCGCCTTCATCACGGGCAAGAAGGGCCAGGAGCAGCTGCAGACGGGCAAGGACTTCGAGTACACCGTGGGCGCCGGCGTGGCATCCAACGACAAGTTGGTGCCGCTGGCCGAACTTCAGGCACCGACAGTTGACTCCTCCAAACTGAACTCCAAGAAGGTCACGGAGCTGATGACCAAGGCCGGTCTGCTCTAGCTTTTGGTTTCAACCCCAGAACTAACCGCCAAAGCGGCGATGGCGGGCAAGGGCAACAGCCCTCGCCCGCCATTGGCGGTTGCGCTCCTGGCCACACTGCTGGCCCTGTTCGCCCTCATCCCGCTGGGCTATGTCATCTACATGACGGCGGTCACTGGCTGGGATACCAGCATTAAGCTGATCTTCCGCCCCCGGGTGGGCGAACTGCTGGTCAACACCCTCCTGCTGATGCTCATCGTGGTGCCCGCAACCCTGGTGGCGGGCGTGGGCGGCGCGTGGCTGGTGGAACGCACCAAGCTGCGGGGCCACAAGTGGTGGGCCGTGCTCCTGGCGGCGCCGCTGGCCATTCCCGCGTTTGTGAACAGCTACGCCTGGGTGTCCGCCATCCCTTCCCTGGAAGGCGTCTGGTCAGGCGCGCTGATCGCCACTCTGTCCTACTTCCCGCTGGTCTACATTCCGGCCGCTGCCACGCTCAGCCGGCTGGATCCGGCCATCGAGCAGTCGGCGGCGTCCCTGGGCCTGGGCCCCTGGCAGGTCTTCTTCCGCGTGGTGCTGCCCCAGCTGCGCATCGCCGTCACCGGCGGTGGCCTGCTGGTGGGCCTGCACCTGCTGGCCGAGTACGGCGCCTTCGCGATGATCCGCTTTGAGACGTTTACGACGGCGATCATGCAGCAGTACGCTTCCACGTTCAACGGCACGGCCGGAAACATGCTGGCCAGCGTCCTGGTGTTCTTCTGCCTGATACTCCTGGTGTTGGAGGTCCGTAGCCGCGGCACGGCCCGCTACGCGCGGATCGGCTCCGGCGCCCAGTCCAAGCCCCTGCGGCTCCCCCTGCACCGCTACCAGGTTCCCGCCCAGCTGGGACTGATGGCGCTCACTGGCCTGGCGTTCGGCCTGCCGCTGTGGTTTGTGATCCGCTGGATCGTGGCCGGCGGCGTCGAGATCTGGGACGTGGACGAGTTTGTCCCCGCACTGCTGCAGACCCTGGGGCTGGGCCTTGCCGGCGCAGTGGCCGCGACCGTCGTCGCCTTCCCCATGGCGTATCTGGCCGTCCGGCATCCAGGGTGGTTCAGCAAGTCCCTGGAGCTCTCCAACTACGTCACCAGTTCCATGCCCGGCATCGTGGTGGGTCTGGCCTTCGTCACCGTGGCCATCAACGTTGCCCCGGACATCTACCAGACCACCGGGCTGCTGGTAGCCGCATACGTGCTGCTGTTCATTCCGCGCGCGTTGGTGAACATCCGCGCCGGGCTGGCACAAGCCCCCAAGGAACTGGACGAAGCGGCCCGCGCCCTGGGCAGGTCTCCGTTCAATGCCTTCCTGAAGATCACGTTGCGCCTCACGGCTCCCGCGGCCGCCGGCGGCGCAGCGCTGGTGTTCCTCGCCGTCGTGACCGAACTGACCGCCACGCTGCTGCTCTCCCCCAACGGGACCAGAACCCTGGCCAGCGCGTTCTGGAGCAAGAGCAGCGAAATCGACTACGCCGGCGCAGCCCCGTATGCCCTGCTGATGATCCTGCTCTCGGCACCCATGACCTACCTTCTCTTCCAGCAGTCCAAGAAAGTGGCCGGACAGTGACCGAACAATCCCCCGCCAGGCTTCCGGAACCGCGGATCGCGCCGTCGGTGGCACCCACCACCAACAGCCATCTGCAGATCACCGACGTCACCAAGAACTTCGGTTCCCAGGCCGTCCTCAAAGGCGTCAACCTATCCGTGGCCAAGGGCGGGACCACCGCCATCGTGGGACCCTCCGGCTCGGGAAAAACCACCCTCCTGCGGCTGATCGCCGGCTTTGAACACCCCGCCACCGGCAGCATCTCACTCAACGGCACCAAAGTTGCGGGCGACGGCGTGTGGTTGCCTGCGCACAAGCGCCAGGTGGGGTACGTGGCTCAGGACGGGGCGCTTTTCCCGCACCTGACGGTGGGCCAGAACATCGCGTTCGGCCTGGACACGGCCAAGCTCGCGGGTGGCCGCCGCGGGGCCGCGGGCCGCATCAGCGAACTGCTGGACATGGTCTCCCTGGACGCCTCCATGGCCAAGCGGCGGCCGCACCAGCTCTCCGGCGGGCAACAGCAGCGTGTGGCCCTGGCCCGTGCACTAGCCCGCGAACCCGAACTGATGCTGCTGGACGAGCCCTTTTCAGCCCTGGACGCCGGCCTGCGCATGGCAACCCGGCGGGCCGTGGCCAAGGTCCTCAACAAAGCCGGCGTCACCACCGTCCTGGTCACCCACGACCAGGCCGAGGCCCTGTCCTTCGCGGACCAGGTGGCCGTGATGCGCGGCGGCAAGCTGGCCCAGATCGGCAACCCGTTTGTGGTTTATACCCGCCCCGCCGACCGCGCCACCGCGGAATTCCTGGGCGACGCCGTCATCCTGGACGCCTGGATGGAAGGCTCGCTTGCCACGTGCTCACTGGGCGAAGTTCCTGTCCGCCGCCCGCCGGCCCAGGGCCGGGTGCAGCTGATGCTGCGTCCTGAGCAGATCCGCATTGCCGAGGATGGCCCCATCCGCGGCGTGGTGGTGGACACCGACTACTTCGGCCCGGAAACCACCGTGCGCCTCAAACTCTCTGTGCCACCCGAACTGGCCGACCGCGCCGACCACCGCTACCCCGGCGGCGGCGAAGTCATCACCATCCGGCACTGGAACGCCTCCATTGCCCGGCCGGGAATGGAACTCTGCCTGCGGGTGGTGGGCGAAGCCGTCGCCTTCCCGCTGGACCCCGCTTGTGATTGAGCCCGTCGCGCACCGGTGATTGAGCCCGTCGAAATCCGCCGCTACTATCCTCCGGCGGGCTTCTTCTTCTGCGGATACGGTGCCTCGCCCCGGGCCAGCATTTCCACAAAGCCGGAGATTTTCCGTTCCCGCGTGGACGCCTGCTTCACGGAATTCGTCCGGTAAATCAGGGCATACCGGTTCACGGAGGTGAGGACGTCGAACATGGCCTGGGCCTCGGGGACGGCAGCGATGGCGGCGGCCAGATCCGGCGGGACTTCGGCCGATGCCTGCCCGGAATAGGCGATCTCCCAGCGCCCGTCCGCCTTGGCGGCGTCGACGGCGGCGCGGCCGGCGTCGGTCATTTTTCCCGCGGCTTCAAGCCGGGCAACATGCCCAACATTCCGGGCTGACCACGGACTCTTGAGGGTGCGGCGGGTCATGCGCTGGCTGTAGCTGTCGGCGTCGCGCTTAATCACCTGGCCATCGATCCACCCGAAGCACAGCGCCTCATCCAGTGCAGCGTCGTAGTCCAGTTCAGTGGTGTTGCCACCCTTTTTGTGCAGCACCAGCCACACGCCGGGGCTGGTGGCGTGGTGCTTTTCCAGCCACAGCCGCCACTCCGCCGCATCCGCTACCAGCAGTTCCTCGAGTTCAATGGCCATGGCCCTATTCTGCCCGCCTTCTGCTGGAAGTGGCATGATGGCGGTAGCCGACCTGTCCTGGTTTCGAGGAGGAACCCATGCTGCGTGTCAGACCCGTCCATTTCACCTCCCTGCCGGACAGTTGGGAACAGCTCCTGACTGCCCTGGGCCTGGCCAAGACCGTCGATGACGGCCCGTGGCGGGAGTTCGACGCCGGTTCCGGCCGGCTGGCCCTGCATGTGGCCGACACCGGCGCCACGGACGACGGCACCACTGCCTTGGGCGTGGAGGTGGGCGATCTGGCGGAATTCGCCCGGCGCACCGCCCTGGCCGCGGAGGAATCCGGGAACACGGTCGCCGAGCTCATCGCCGCCGACCACGGCGAGTCGTGCCGCGTCACCGGCCGGGACGGCTTCAGCTTCCTGGCGGACAAAGGCGCCCGGGAGACGAACGCGGCTGACGCTGATCCGGCGCTGACCGTCGTCGGGGTCTGGTTTACGGAGGATCCCGGCGCCGCCGCCGTGACGCTGCAGGACATCGGCGCCAGGTTCCGCCCCGTCCCGGACGCCGACGAAACCGCCGACTTTACCGCCAAGAACGGCGGGGTGCTGATGGTGCGGCCGGCATCCGGGCCACCGCGGTCCGGCCTGGGATTTGAGTACGACGGCGATCTGGGCGCCTTGCGGGACCGGCTCACCGCCGCCGGGCTGGACGTCAGCGAAACCGAAGAAGCCTTCGGCCGGACCCTGCACGTGGCCAACCCCGACGCCGCAGGCAGCGCAGGTACCGCCGACACAGCCGCAGCCACAACCGCCCCGCATGTCCCGCCCACCCTCTGGATCTCGCAGCGCCGCGCCGCGCCGTGATCCGCTTCATTCCGGACCGGGGTGCCCGGGCTGGCTCTGCGGATGAGCGGCCCGAGGGGTGACATTCCGGCGCTTTGGGGCGCTTTGGGCGCCGCTTTACGCTGATAGCTCACCCCTCAGCGGTCCGAGGCCGCCCGATGGGGTAGAACTTAACCATGAACGTTCGCACTCCTGACCCCAATCCCGGCTGGCTCTCCGAAGAAGACCTCTTTGAGGCCCGCGGGAGGCTCCCCATGATCTACGTGGAGGCCGTGCCGGTGAGGCTGGATCCGCTGGGTTTTGTGAACGAGGTTGGTACGCTGCTCCAGGCCGACGAGGACGGGAACATGATCCGGTCGCTGGTGTCTGGCCGCGTGATCTACCGCGAGACCATCCGCGCCGCGCTCCTGCGCCATATGGAAAAGGACCTGGGGCCGCTCGCCTTTCCGCAGCTCCCCATCAGCCCGGTCCCCTTCACGGTGGCCGAATACTTCCCGGCCCCGTCCCAGACCGGCTTCACCGACGACCGCCAACACGCCGTGTCCTTGGCGTATGTCATCCCCGTGACCGGCGAATGCGAACCCCGCCAGGACGCCCTGGAACTGACCTGGATGACCCCTGCGGAAGTGCTAAGCCCCGACGTCCAGCTCGAATTCAGCGGCGGCCGCGGCGCCCTGGTCCGCCAGGCGCTGGCCTTTGCGGGAGTGGGTCACTGACGCCCGCGGGTTCCCCGGCGTCCCCGACTTCCGGCGCCCCGCTTTGTAGACTGTAGGGCGGACCGCAAGAGAACTTAAGGACTCCCATGACCGAAACCCCAGCCGCCAGGCACTACAGCGAACAGCAGGCTGGATCTCTGACCACCGGCGATCAGCTCCTCCTCCCCGACGGTGAACGCACCGCCGAAATCCAGCACGTGGAGTTTGAACCGGATGATTTCGGGACCCCCGCGGTGGTCCTGGCAAACCTCACCGGCGGCGGCACCCTCCGCATCGCGGCCGGCTCCACCGTGAAGATCCTGGACACAACAGTCCGGGTCATCACGGTTCCGGACACCACCGTTCGGGGCGCCCCCGTTCAGGACACAACGCCCGACGCCGTCACGCAGCTTACGGTCGCGGCGCAACCCCCTGCCGAACAGCCCCAGCACACCGGCGAACCGGACGTTGCCCCGGCGGCTCCTGCCGTCGTCGTACCTCCCCCGCCGGCCATCCCGCCCGCGATAAGCGGCCCGTCCGCGGAAGAACTGGCGCTGATTCCGGCGCCGCAGGGCACACCCGAAGCGGTGGTGGAGGCTGCCGCGGAAGCCCACCCGGACGCCGTTGGCGTGCTGCTGCTGGCGGACAAGCTGGCCAAGGGCATCAACTTCAAGTCCGGCAGCTGCCTCAAGGACCTCAGCGACCTGGCCCACGAGCTGTTCATCACGCTCAAGGATCCGGACGGGGCGCTCACCGTGGCGGACCTGCTCAACGTCCTCCCGTTCGACGGCAACCCGGGCCGGTGGGCGTCCGTGGAGGCGTCGCTGGCGTTGTCCAGCTTCATCTGCCGCCAGGAGCGGCAGGAGGAGCGCGCCGAAGTCTATGAAAAGCTGCTGCGTTTGCCGGAAACCCAGGAAACGGACCCGTTCAAGGCGCGGATGAATGCCAAGGTGCGCCAGCGTTCGCTGAACGAACCCAACCTGTACGACAAAGAGATCTTCCGCTCGATCGACAACTCAAACCACGAGGCCGAGCGGGAGTGGCGGCTGCTGCGCCTCGAATCCCTGCTGTTCCTGCGCGCACACGGCGGGTCTGAGACGATCGGCGTCGGCGAGCTCCAGCGCCGGATCAGCAACGAACTCGAGGCTGTCCGGGCCTAAGCAGTCGGGGTGGGGGAATTGCCCCCTACCCGGGGCTGCGCCCGCGTTGTAGATTCGGGCTATGACGAACAATCTGAGCGTGGTGATAAATGCTGATGCGCCGCAGGTCTGGACCATGCTGCGTGAACCGGCCAAAGTTGCCCAGTGGCACGGCTGGGAGGCTGACGAACTGGCCGATGAGATTGACGGGATCTACTTCAGCAGCAACGTGGTTGAAGCCCCGGACCACACCAGCCTGACCACCAATGGCGGCGACGTTTTCGACCTGAAACCGGTGTCCGCGGGGACGCTGGTCAGTGTCACGCGGGCAGCCCTGGACCACAACTCTGAGTGGGCGGCCTGGGACGAGGACATCACCCAGGGCTGGCTGACGTTCCTGCAGCAACTCCGCTTCGCGCTGGAACACCACCCGCACGGCAAGCGGCATACGATGTTCTTCGAATTTCCCGGCGAGCCGGCTTCCGCCATCGAAAAGCTGGGATTGTCGGACGTGCCTGCGCCGGGTGAGACGTACAAGCTGACGCTGTCCACAGGCGAGGAGATCACCGGGAAGGTCTGGTTCCGCAGCAACCACCAGGTAGGGCTCACTGTCCACAGCTACGCGGAGCACGGGGACGGCCTGCTGATCGTGGCGGACCAGCCCGTCATTGAAGGGGTAAGGCCCCACGGTGGCGCCATGGTGATCGCGTCGACGTTCGATCTGGGTGCCCACAAACTGGAGTCGATCCGATCGCTCTGGGACAGTTGGCGGGCTGAGAACTACCCCACATCGGAAGCGGCCCACTGAGGGATCGGCGGCGTTTGCTGGCACACTGGAACCGTGCCAGCCAACCCCGCCCCCGCGCCATCCGTCTCCGTTTCGGCAGTCCCGGCTGACTCCGTCGCACCGGGAGCCTCGGCGGCGGCGGCCGGCTCCGCCGCTGCAGCCGACCAGTCGCAGTTCTCCTTCACCGTTGGCACCCGCCTTGCTGACAGCTGTGCGCCGTCGGCTGCGCAGGCAGCTGCCAACGGCGGAAAATTCCTGGGCCGCACGGGGACCATCACCACGCCCCATGGTGAGATCCGCACCCCGGCGTTCATCGCCGTCGGGACCAAGGCCACGGTGAAGTCCGTCCTGCCGGAATCCATGGCGGACCTCGGGGCGCAGGCGCTTCTGGCCAACGCCTACCACCTGTACCTCCAGCCCGGGGCGGACATCCTGGACGAGGCCGGCGGGCTGGGCGCGTTTATGAACTGGTCCGGGCCCACGTTCACGGACTCCGGCGGGTTCCAGGTGATGAGCCTGGGGTCCGGGTTCAAGAAGGTCATCGACATGAAGTCGGTCGACACCTCCGGGCCGGACGACGCCGTGGCTCCGGGCAAGGAACGCCTGGCCCACATCGACGACGACGGTGTCTGGTTCAAATCGCATCTCAACGGCGACCGCCACCGGTTTTCCCCCGAAATTTCGATGCAGGTCCAGCACCAGATCGGCGCGGACATCATGTTCGCCTTCGACGAGCTGACCACGCTGCAGAACTCCCGCGGCTACCAGGAGGAATCGCTGGAGCGCACGCGGTTGTGGGCCCTGCGCTGCCTGGAGGAGCATTTCCGGCTGACCACGTCTCGTGTGGGGAAGCCGTACCAGGCACTCTTTGGCGTGATCCAGGGTGCCCAGTATGAGGACCTGCGCCGGAAGGCGTGCCGGGACCTTGGCGCCATGGACTTCGATGGCTACGGCATCGGCGGGGCACTGGAGAAGGAAAACCTGGGCACGATTGTGCGCTGGTGCAACGAGGAACTGCCTGAGGACAAGCCGCGGCACCTGCTGGGCATCTCCGAGCCGGACGACATCTTCACGGCCATCGAGAACGGCGCGGACACCTTCGACTGCGTCTCCCCCACCCGCGTGGCCCGCAACTCCGCGTTCTACACGCCTGCCGGCCGCTTCAACCTCTCCGGCGCCAAGTACAAGCGCGACTTCGGCCCGCTCCAGGACGGCTGCGACTGCTACGCCTGCGCCAACTACTCGCGGGCCTACATCCACCACCTGTTCAAGGCCAAGGAAATGCTCTCGGCTACGCTGATCTCCATCCACAACGAGCGCTTTGTGGTGAAGATGGTGGACGATGCCCGGCTGGCCATCGAAGCCGGGTCCTTCTTCGAGTTCAAGGCCGAAACCCTGGCGCAGTACTACCGCTAAGTGCGTGCCCGGCCCGCTGCCCGCCCGTTCAGACCCCGTAGCTCGGTTCGCGCTTCTTGATCCAGCCGATCACGAGGGACGTTACCGGCACAAACAGGAACTCCACGAGTGTCTTGTAAACAAAGCCCACCACCACGTAGTTCAGGAACGTGCCGAAGTCCGTGATGCCGATGACGGAGGCGGCGATGCTGCAGAAAATCAGGGTGTCCACGAACTCGCCCGCGCCTGAGGAACCCATCAGCCGCGCCCAGAGTGACTTCTCCCCGGAGCGGGCCTTCATCTTCACCAGGATCCACGAGTTGATGGTCTGGCCGGCCAGGAATGCCAACAGCGAGGCGAGCACAATCTGCGGCACCGGACCAAGGGCCCCCTCAAGGGCGGCCTGCTTGGCCGTGCCGAAATCGTCATCAAAGCCGGGCAGTGCGATGATCACCCAGTAGCAAACCGAGGCGAAGACGGACAGTGCAAAGGTGGTGAAAATGGCCTTGCGCGCCACCTTGAAACCGTAGACCTCGCTGATGACGTCGCCCAGGATGTAGGCGAGCGGGAAGAGGAAGAAGCCGCCGTCGGTGATGATCGGACCGATCGCGACGCCCTTGGACGCCCCGATGTTGGACAGGATCAGCACCACGGCCATAAACGCCAGCATGATGCCGAAGTACGGCGAACCGATCGATGCGAATTTCGGCGCCGTCCGGGCGGAGTCGGCGATGGGCTGGGCGTCAGGGCCTGAGGAGGAAGGCATGGGGATTCCATTCGTAGTGGTTCGCTCGGCGTACCGTTCCCGCAACGAAAGTTGCGCGGGCCGCTGGCTGTATTAGCACTGTCACGCCATTCTCCCACCGAACAATAGGGCCCGACGCCGGATGGCAGGATAGTGCCATGACTTTAGCTTCAGCTGCCCTCCAGTCCCCCGTGTCCGCTCCCGCCGTCGTCCTGACCATCGCGGGATCCGAAGCCACGGGTGGCGCCGGAGCCCAGGCCGACCTGAAGACGTTCCAGGAGCTGGGTGTGTTTGGCATCGCCAACCTGACCTGCATCGTCTCCTTCGATCCGAGCGACAACTGGAACCACCGTTTTGTGCCGGTGGACCAGTTGGAAGCCACGACGGCGGCCTACGGTCCGGCATCGGGCGCCGCCTCCGAGAGTGCTTCGGGCGAGCCGTCAGCTCCAGGCCGTCCGATCCTGGACACCGTGAAGATCGGCATGCTGGGCAGCCCGGCCACCATCAGCACGGTCGCCGCGGCGCTGGAAACGGGCCGGTTCCGCAATGTAGTGCTGGATCCGGTGCTGATCTGCAAGGGCCAGGAGCCGGGCCACGCACTGGACACGGACCAGGCCCTGAAGGCGCAGATCCTGCCGCTGGCCACATTTGTCACACCCAACCACTTCGAAGCCGAATCGCTGTCCGGCCTGGCGATCACCGACGTCGAGTCCCTGAAAGCCGCAGCAGTCCGCATCCACGAGCTCAGCGGCGCCGCGGTCCTGGCCAAGGGCGGGGTGCGGCTGGCAGGCCCGGACGCCGTCGACGTTTACTACGACGGCGAGACCCTTGAGGTCCTGAGCGCTCCCAAGGTGGGCGAGGTGGCCGTGTCCGGTGCCGGCTGCTCCCTCGCCGCGGCGGTGACGGCCGAGCTGGCCAAGGGCGCCACGCCGCTGGAGGCTGCGCGGACCGCCAAGAACTTTGTCACCGCGGGTATCCGCAACCGTGTGGCCTCCGGTGCGCCGTTCGACGCCCTCTGGCAGGGCGGCGCGCGCTAGCTTCTTGAGTCTTCCAACGGCGTCTTTTCCAGCCGGGCCTCTTCCAGCAGGGCGTCGGCTACCAGCGTGGCCGTCCGCACAATAAAGGCCCGACGGCGGTCCAGGCGGTCCGGAGCGGAGCCCGCCAAGAGGGCGTCGATCTGGGGCAGCACCGTCCAGCCGTCGCACAGGGTCACGATGGTGAGGACCAGGTCGGCCGCATCCGTGCGGTCGATTCCGGGCAGAACTGCCAGCATCTGGTCCACTTTTGTGGCGCAGTGGTCCGCGCGTGTGGCCCGGTCCACGGTATTCCTCCCGCGCTCCAGGCCTTCCCAGAACAGGAGCCGGGCCAGGGCGCCGTCGTTCGTGTGACGGTCAAAAAGCTTGCCGGCGTACTCTCCGATGGACGCCGCGCCATGACCTTCGATGGGGACCTCGGACATCACCCGCACCAGTTCAGCGGCCAGGACGGCGTCGAACAGCTCATCCTTCTTGCCGAAGTACTGGTAGATGCGTTCCTTGTTCACGCCCGCCGCGGCAGCAATGCGGTCCACGCGCGCCCCCGCAAGGCCCTTGTCACTGAACTCCTCGGTGGCGGCAGTCAGCAGCAGCGCTTTGGTGCGGTCAGTGTTCCAGGCCATGTCACGATCCTACCCGTTTCCAACCAACTAGTTGCACTTTTACGGAGCCCGTACTAGTCTCGCTTTCATCAAAAGCAACCAACTAGTTGGAGTTAGCCATGAACAGCACCCTCGGCCCCACAGCAACTGCTCCCGCGCCAGCCGCCCCAACTCAGGCTTCGGTCACTTCTCACGGACCGGTGCCGCAGGCGCCGTCCATCCACGTCCGCGCCGTCATCACGTGGCTGGCCATCTTTCCGCTGGTGGCCGTGGGCATGATGGTTGTGGCACCCCTGACCGAGGGCTGGCATCCAGCGCTCCGGGCACTCGTCCTGACGCTCGTGGTGGTTCCGGTTGCTGTCTATATCGTGGTGCCGCGGCTCTTTGCCGGCTATGGCGCCCTGCTGCGCCGCCGCAATTCCCGCAGGACCAGTTAGTTAGGCTCAGCCCGGGGAGGCGCGGTCACGAGCGCGGGTCGGCCACCGTTCCCATAAACAGCGGCAGGCCGGTTTCCACATGGACGATCTGGTAGTGGAACGGCCGGTCGAAGCTGATGGACCGCTCAGGCTGCGGCGGAGCGCTGGTGACAGCTCCGTTGATCTGGGTCACCGCGGCTGCGATGGTGCCCTTTTCGGCGACCGTGATGTTGGCAGCCTGCGCGGCCTGGGTGATCGCCATCCTGGGCTGGATGTTGTTGAAATCCTCCGTGGTGTCGAGCGTCTTCTTGAGTCCCAGGGACCCAAACACCTTCCGCAGGTCAAAGCTGCACTTGTGGTCCCAACGGGGCAGCTGGATCTGCACTGTCTCCAGCGCTGCGGTGTCGAAGGCGTCCGCGATTTCCGCTAGCGTTTCCGCACCGAAGGCAGCCGAGGCGGGGCGGGACCCGGCCCCGGCGACCGCGTCGGATCCGGCCCCCGGCAGGACCAGACGCATGACGAAACCGTCGGCGTAGGGAAGGTCCACGCCCCGCCAGCCTGCACCTTCCGCGTACTTCATCTCCGCCTCGTTGTGCATGGCAGGCGCATCGATTTCCTCGCCGGCAGCTGTGGTGAAGGGGAGGTCCGAGGTGGCATTCGGGTCAAACGGCGCGCTCCAGGCGGAGGCAAAATACAGGGAATTGAGGAGGCTGAAGGTGTTCCGGCGGTCGTACTCTGCCGGGGCTTCCTTGATCCGGCCACCCGTGTTCCTGTTGACCCAGGCATCGATGGCGGGCTTCGTGGCACCCTCATCGCTGAAGTCCACGGGATACACGCCCGTTCCGTAGTGCCGGGCCAGCGTGTCCAGGAAGGACTCGCCGGTGGGCACACCCTTGTCCACGAACAGCCCGTTGGCCGCATGCATGACCGGTTTCCGCGGCGGGTTGTCCTCATCCACTGCGCCGGGGTCGCCGTCGAACTTCGCAAGTGAGCTGAGGACCGCGTTCATGGCCTCGTCGCGATTCTCTGCGGGGAGTCCCAGGACGCTGTCCATCTCCGCCGCGGTCTCGCCCGACGCGCCGGAGCGAAGCATCGCGAGGGCAATCAGCAGGCTCCCGGGCGAGGACACGACGTTCCCGTTGGCGCCGTCTCCGCCGTCCGCCAGCAGCGCCTCGCCAAGGCCCAGGGCGGAAGCCCGGAAGGAGCGCAGTTCAGCGGCATAAGCCGCGCGGTCCACCGAAACCCGCTCCACGCCGTCGGCCGTCAGGAGCTCCGGAGGCGCAGGGGCCGGGGCCGCACATGCTGCCAGTCCCAGCACCGCACCCAAGGCCACCGCCCGCTGAAAACGAAACACCACTGTCGCCTCCCCCGGCACACAAGGGCGGGAATCCGCCTGCTCCCAGTGAACCAGCGACGGCGGCGCGAGACGATGCCTGAACGGTCACGCTTTGCACTCATTTTGGTCTCATTCAAACGCTCTCTCACTTACCGCAAGAAAACCCGGGACGCTCTCTCACTTTCCTCAAGAAAGTGAGAGAGCGTCCCGGGATTTGCCGCATTATCTGAGAGAGCGTCCGGGGTGCGGGGGCGGCGCGGTGGGCGTACGACGGCGGGTGGCCACCCGCCGTCGTACGCCCACTGGAGCTGCCCACAGCGCTAGGCGTTGATGAGGTCCTTGTCCTTGTCGTCGTCCTTGGCCGGGCGGTTCCAGGCGTCGCCCTGTTCGCGGTCCAGGTGGGTGGTCTTCTTGTTCTTCAGGGCGAAGATGTAGACCAACAGCGAAATAGCGATGGCAACCGTGACGTACGTGAAGAACAGGTCCACGCGCTCGGCCTTCTGGAACGCCGCACCAAGCAGCGGGACGGTGCCGCCGAAGAGCGAGTTGGCGATCGCGTAGCCCAGGCCGACGCCGAGGGCGCGGATGGAGGCCGGGAACAGCTCGGCCTTCACGAGGGCGTTGATCGAGGTGTAGCCGCCGACGATCAGCAGGCCGCCCAGCATCAGCAGGAATGCCGTGAACGGGTCCTTGGTGTTGGACAGGGTGGATAGCAGCGGCCAGGTGAACAACACACCCGTGATGCCGAACCAGAGCAGCAGCGGCCGGCGCCCGACCTTGTCCGAGATGATCCCGTAGACCGGCTGGAGCAGCATGAAGATGAACAGCGCCCAGAAGTTGATCACGGAGGTGTCGGTCTTGGCGATCCCGGAGGTATCGTTCATGAACTTCAGAATGAAGTTGGTGTACGTGTAGAACGCCACGGTACCGCCGAGGGTGACGCCGATGCAGATCAGCAGCGGCTTCCAGTGCTGGGTGAACAGCAACCTCATGGTGCCGGGTTGGGCAACGCCGGCCACGGCCGGAACCTTGGCGGCCTCGACCTGCTCGGCGGACACGGTTTCTTCCATCGAGCGCCGCAGCCACAGGACCACGAGCGCGGCGACGCCGCCGATCGCGAAGGGGATGCGCCAGCCCCACTCAGTCAGGGCGCCCTTGTCCATGGTGTTCTGCAGGATGACGAGCACCAGCAGGGCCAGCATCTGGCCGCCGATCAGCGTGACGTACTGGAAGCTTGAGAAGAAGCCGCGGCGTTTGGACGTGGCGGCCTCGGACATGTAGGTGGCGCTGGTGCCGTATTCGCCGCCCACGGAGAAGCCCTGGACCAGCCGCACAAGGATCAGCAGAATCAGCGCCCAGACGCCTATCTGCTGGGTCGTCGGCAGGATGGCGATGGCGAAGGAACCGGCGGACATGATCGTCACGCTGAGCGTCAGGGCCGCCTTGCGGCCCTTGCGGTCGGCATAGCGGCCGAAGAACCAGGCGCCCACCGGACGCATCAGGAACGACGTCGAGAAGACGGCCATGGCCTCGAGCCCGGCCTGCAGGTCGTCTTGGGAATTGAAGAAGTGCGACTGGAAGTACGCCGCGAAGACTGTGTAAACGTAGAGGTCGTACCACTCCACGAGGTTGCCCGCTGAACCCTTGAGGATGTTGCTCACGGCCCGACGGGTCTGTGCGGCCTCGCTCTGGACCGCGTGCTGGGCGCTCATCGCTGAACCTCCCCGGGTTGCGGCGCTGTTCTTGCTTTCGTGCTGTCCATGGCTACGTTGCCCATGGTTCCTCCTCGACGTTGACGGGCCCCCCTCAAACGCCGAGGGCCTCATCCAAGTTATGCGTGATGCAAGGCACATCCAACGTGGGAGGGCATTTCCTAACACTTCCTTAGGTTTCGGCGGGAGACGGGGTAATCTCCAAAGCGGGCAGTTTGCGTTGCCCGCTCAGCGAATAAGGGAACCAGGCCATGGAGTTGCTCATCGTCGAGGACGACGACGCCATGGCGTCCGCCCTCGCCGCCGCCGTCGCGACCGCGGGGCACAACCCCACCCGGGTTGCCCGCGGAGCAGACGCCCTGCTGGTCCACCGGAAGTTCGAAGTGATCCTGCTGGACCTCGGCCTTCCCGATATGGACGGGCTGGAGGTGCTGCGGAAACTGCGCCAGGTCACGCCGGTGCCCATCCTGATTCTCACCGCGCGCGACGACGAACGCAGCGTAGTGCTCGGCCTGCGGTCGGGAGCGGACGACTACCTCGTTAAGCCTGTGAAGCTCGTGGAACTTCTTGCCCGCATCGAAGCCGTCACCCGGCGTGCCGGCCGCTATGGCGGCTCGCGGCAGCAGAGCGTGGTGCTGGGTGATCTTGAGATCGACCTCGAGCGGCGCGTGGCCGCCCTCCGTTCCGAGGTGCTGCCGTTGACGGCCACCGAGTTCGACCTGCTGGCACTGTTGGCCAGCCACGCCGGCTCCGTGGTCACCCGCGAACAGATCCTGGATGCGCTGTGGGGCGACGCCTTCGTGGCCTCTTCCCGTTCCCTTGACGTGCACCTGACCGCGCTGCGGGCGAAGCTCCAGTTACCGGGCTTCATCATCAACGTCCGCGGCGTCGGCTACCGGGTCGAGGCGGACCCGGCGTGAAACTGCGCGTCCTGGGCATCCTGAGTGTCCTGGCGGTACTTATCGTCATCATCACGTCCAACGTGATCCTGACCTCGGCCGGCCGGGAACTGACGCAGGAACTCCAGATCAACCGGGCCGCGTCGCTCAACCGCCTGGCACAGGTGGCGTTCGACGCAGCCTCCGCCGGCGAGACCGCACAACTGCAGACGGAGATGGACCGGTATTCCGAGCTCTACGGCGAAGGAGTCCTGATCCGCCTCCAGCAGGGCACCCTACGCTCCGGCGGCCTGAGCGAGGACCGGCCGGACGTCCGTGACGCCGTGGCCAGGGCGAACCTGAACCTCAGCGACACCACGCTCAGCCCGCTGCAGCCGTTCGGGCCCTCCTCCGAGGTGATCTCCCGCTCCTTCGGCAGCGCGAGCCAGGT
Organism: Pseudarthrobacter sp.; assembly: GCF_036675385.1. Lineage (NCBI taxonomy): Bacteria > Bacillati > Actinomycetota > Actinomycetes > Micrococcales > Micrococcaceae > Pseudarthrobacter > Pseudarthrobacter sp. The sequence goes on from NZ_JAKFFD010000136.1 coordinate 48,935, forward strand.
CCTGGGCGAGGCCGTCCTCGAGGTCAACCTGGACCCGGCCCGGCAGAAACTGCGGGAACGGTGGCTCATGGTGGCATTGGCGGCGGCGGTCCTGGCCGCTGTGCTCCTGCTTGGTGCGGCCCGCGTGACCGAGTGGGTCCTCCGGCCTGTGCACCGCCTGAACGCGGCCGTGACGGAGCTTGAGGCAACAGGCCGGACCGGCCAGCTTCCCGAAGCCGGGCCGCCGGAACTTCGGGAACTGAGCCGTTCATTCACCACCATGGCGCAGACCGTCAGCCAAAGCCTCGATTCGCAGCGGCAACTGATAGCGGACACATCGCACGAACTGCGCAATCCCGTGGGCGCCCTGCGGCTCAGGATCGACCTGCTGCAGCTGGAACTGAGGACCGCCCGGGAGCACGACGCCGCCGCTGGCGTGCTGGCCGAGCTTGAACGTGTCGAGGAGATCCTGGACGGAGTACTTCGGTTGGCGGCCGCCGAGCACCGGGCATCCGAGGACTCCGCCCGGGGCCCGCTGGGAACCCCGGCGCCCGCGGCACAGGCGCCGCTTGATCCGTACCCGGTCCTGCAGGAAGAAACCGAACGGGCGGGCCCCGCCGCCCAGCTCGGCGGAGCATCGATCCTGCTGGCAGGTCCGCCGGCCCCCGCCGTGCACATCGCGTGCAGCGCCGCAGAGCTGGCCCAGATGGTGGGCGAACTTCTGAACAACGCCATCAAGTACGCTCCCGGCGCCCACATCTCGGTGGCTGCCCGCGAGCGCCAAAGCATGGTGATCATCGAAGTGTCCGACGACGGCCCCGGGCTTTCCGCCGACGAACGGGCAGCGGCCACCAGCCGCTTCTGGCGGTCCCCGGCGCACAGGAGCATCCGCGGGACCGGGCTGGGCATGACCATCGTGGACAAGCTGGCAGCGGCCAACGGTGGCCGGCTGGTGCTTGCCGAGGCCTCGCCGCATGGCCTGATTGCGCGGCTCGAGTTTCCGTGGGCCGCGGAGCTGCCGGGAAGTTTTGCCGGGCCGGAGCAGACCGGGCCGGAGCAGGCGGCTCCGCGTGGGTGACGTGTTCGGGGGGCGGTTGTCCGGAGCACGGGCCCTGCCCCCGAGTCCCCCGCTTCCCCCTGATCCCCCGCGGCGGACCGTCCTCAAGGCCGGACTCGCGGCCGGGTTGTCCGGGCTGCTGCTGCCGGGCCTGGGTGCGTGTACGCCGACGGACCGCCCGGGCACCGTGACCGTGGCCGGGGGCGAGCCCGGAGGCTTCTACCTCGAGTTCGCCGAGCTGCTGGCGGCGTCCCTCCAGCGTCACGGCGTTGCAGGCCAAGCCACGGCGCTGACTACCGGCGGCAGCCTGGACAACCTCGAACATCTGCTGACCGGCAAAGCCACGTTCGCCGTCGCGCTCGCGGATTCGGCTGCCCAAAGCACAGCGGCGGGTGAGCCGCCCGCCGTCGGACTTTCCGCCGTCGGAAAGGTGTACGAGAACTACGTCCACTGCGTCATCCGGCACAACAGCGAAATCCGGGACATTAGCGGGCTTGCCGGCCGGACCGTGGCTGTCGGCGAGCCTGGCTCGGGGACGTCGCTGACCACTCCGCGGCTGCTCGAGGCTGCCGGGCTGAGCACCACTGCGGGCACCGCCGGCGGCGTTACGGTGCTGAGCCTCGGCCTCAATGAGGGCCTCGCGGCACTGCGGGACGGAACGGTGGACGCGTTGTTCTGGTCGGGCGGCGTGCCGACTGCGGCCATTGCCGCCGCGAACGACGACGTCGGGCTGGGTTTCCTGGATCTGTCGCCGCTGCTGCCGGCACTGCGGGCGAAATACGGCGTCTTCTACGACCGGGTGCTGATCCCGGCGGGCGCCTACGCGGGCATTCCGGCTGTTTGGACCGTGGGCGTGGCGAACCTGCTGCTGTGCCGGAGCGATCTTGATGACCGGACCGTCAGGCGGACCGTCGAACTGCTGGTGGGCCATGCCGAGGAACTGATCCCGCGCTCCAGCCTGGGCGTCCAGTTCCTGAGCCCCGAATCCTTGATCAACACCGCGGGTTTGCCCCTGCACCCCGGCGCCGTCGCGGCGTACCGGGAGCTCCACGGGTAAGGAAACGCTCTATCACTTGCTGCGGCAAATACGTGAACGCTCTATCACTTGCTCCAAGAAAGTGAGAGAGCGTCCGGGAAAAACCCGCCTTAAGTGAGAGAGCGTCCTGCGGGTCAGCTCCCCGAGTGCGCAGCCAGGAACGAGTAGACCTCGGTCTCGTCCACGCCGGGGAACGCGCCGGGCGGCATCGCGGCCAGCAGGTGCGTGTTGGCGCGAGCCGCCGGCCAGGCGTTTCCAGCCCACTCGGAGGCCAGTGCTGCCGGGGGCCGTTTGCAGCAGTTCGGGTCGGGGCATGTGGACTTTTCGCGCGCCGTGGTTTCCCGGCCGCGGAACCATTTCACGTGCTGGTACGGCACCCCGATGCTCAGGGAGAACTCGCCGTTGGCCGATCGCTCGGTCCGGGCCGTGCACCAATATGTGCCGGACGGAGTGTCGGTGTACTGGCTGTACGCGCTGAACTTGTCCGGCACATCAAACACCGCCCGTGACGTCCACGCCTTGCACGACGGCTGGCCCTCGATGGCGCCGGTGTGGTCCATCGGGAACGTCACGCCGTCGTTCTCGTAGGCCTTGTAGATGATGCCGCTCTTGTGGGTCTTCTGGAAGTGGGTGGTGATGCCCAGGTGCTTCGTGGCCAGGTTGGTGAAGCGGTGCGCGGCGGTCTCGTAGGACACGGCAAAGGCATCCCGGATGTCCTCAACCGCGATTTCCTTGGCCGCCTTGGCCTTCTGCAGGAAGTCCACGGTGGCCTGCTCGGGCAGCAGGAGCGCGGCCGCGAAGTAGTTGGTGGCCACCCGCTGGCCGAGGAAGTCGCCGTAGTTTTTCGGCGTCTCGTGCCCCAGGACGTAGTGCCCCAGCGCCTGCAATAGCACCGAGCGGGGGTCGTGGTCCTGCCGCTGGCTCTGCGTCAGGTAAATTCTGTGATTCTTCAAATCCGTCACTGAACGGGTGGAATGCGGCAGATCGCTCACGTGATGGAGGGTGAATCCGAGCTTCTCGGCGATGTCGGCGATGACGTGCTGGCTCAGCGGCCCGGCCGTGTACCCCACCAGTCCCAGGACCTTCTGGGCCTCGGCTTCATACTCCGGGAAGTAGTTGCCGCGCTCACGCATCATGGCACGCAGCTCACCGTTCGCGCGGCGGGCTTCCTCCGGCGTCGCCACCTGCTCGTTCAACTTGCGTTCGAGCTCATGCAGCAGCCCCACCTGCGCCTCCAACACATCGACCGGAAGCCGCGAGCTGATGCGGATTTTGGGCAGATTAAGGGACTCGTACAGGGGCCCGCGCTGGTAGCGTTCCAGCTCAATTTCCAGGGCCGCGCGGCGGCTCGGCGGCTCGGCGCCAAGCAACTGGTCGATGCTCACGTTCAGGGCCGCGGCCAGCCCCTGCAGCAGGGAAAGTTTGGGCTCCCGCTTGCCGTTTTCGATCAGGCTCAACTGGCTGGGGGCCGTCCCGACGGCGGCGCCCAGGTCATCGAGTGTGTACCCGGCCTGCTTGCGCAGATGCCGCACGCGGCGGCCCAGGCTGATGACGTCCAGTTCCGGGGAGGCAGCGGACGACGGCGGTAGGGCGACTTCGCGGTTCCAGCTTCCAGGCGTCATTTCTTGAGCATACGCGAAGAAATGCATTTCTTTCCATGGTTTTCCCCTAGAGAAGTGTTGTGAAGTGCTGAAAAGTAGTAATCACGGAAAGAAACACCGCACCGGGAAGCTGGTCGGAGCTGCAAGGAAGCAGCTTCGGCCGGCCGATAAACACCCGGAGCTCAATCAAGGAGACAACGATGACTGCAGCATTTGAGCCCACCCAGCAGACGCCCGAACAGCAGGCCGCCGCCCTGGAGCTTGAGTGGGCCGCCAACCCCCGCTGGGAAGGTGTGACCCGTGACTACAAGGCAACGGACGTCGTCAAGCTCCGCGGCCGCGTCTCCGAAGAGCACACGCTGGCCCGCCGCGGATCCGAGAAGCTGTGGAAGCAGCTCACCGAAGAGCACAAGACCGGCGGGTACACCAACGCCCTGGGCGCCCTGACCGGCAACCAGGCCGTGCAGCAGGTCAAGGCCGGCCTCCGCGCCATCTACCTCTCCGGCTGGCAGGTTGCCGCCGACGCCAACAACTCCGGCCACACCTACCCGGACCAGTCCCTCTACCCGGCCAACTCGGTTCCGACTGTGGTGCGCCGCATCAACAACGCCCTGCTCCGTGCGGACCAGATCGAATTCTCCGAAGGCATCCAGACGGTCGAGGACTGGATGGTGCCGATCGTTGCCGACGCCGAGGCCGGCTTCGGCGGCCCGCTGAACGCCTACGAGCTCATGAAATCCATGATCCAGGCCGGCGCGGCAGGCGTGCACTGGGAAGACCAGCTCGCCTCGGAGAAGAAGTGCGGCCACCTCGGCGGCAAGGTCCTCATCCCCACGCAGCAGCACGTCCGGACCTTGAACGCCGCCCGCCTGGCGGCCGACGTCGCCGGCACCCCCTCGGTGGTCATCGCCCGCACCGACGCCGAGGCAGCCACGCTGATCACCTCCGACGTCGATCCCCGCGACCAGGAATTCGTCACTGGCGAACGCACCCCGGAAGGCTTCTACAAGGTCCGCAACGGCATCGAACCCTGCATCGCCCGCGCCAAGGCCTACGCACCGTACTCCGACCTCATCTGGATGGAGACGGGCACCCCGGACCTGGAGCTGGCCCGCAAGTTCGCCGAGGCCGTCAAGGCTGACTTCCCGGACCAGATGCTCTCCTACAACTGCTCGCCGTCGTTCAACTGGCGCAAGCACCTGGACGACGCCACGATCGCCAAGTTCCAGCGTGAACTCGGCGCCATGGGCTTCACGTTCCAGTTCATCACCCTGGCCGGCTTCCACGCCCTGAACTACTCGATGTTCGATCTCGCCCACGGTTACGCCCGTGAAGGCATGAGCGCCTACGTCGAGCTGCAGGA
>NZ_JAKFFD010000029.1:0-14413 GCF_036675385.1 Pseudarthrobacter sp.
CGCGACCTCGGGGTCCAGGTTGTTCATCAGCATCCGCAGCGGGGCTTCTGTCTGCCAGCTCTTGGCGGTGAGCTCGGTGCCGCGGGCAGCTTTGACCGGGCGGGCACCGGTAGTGAAATCGGCCTTCAATGTATTTCTCCTAATATCCTGCGCGGCCTAGGCCAGGTTCTTGGACTTGAGCCAGTCCTTGGCGATCTCGCCGATGTCCTCGAACTTCGCCACGCGGCCATTCATCTCGATGAGGTCTTCCGTGGTGAGCGCGGCCGAGACCTTGTCCAGGACCTCCTTGACGGTGGCCGTGGACTTCTTTTCGTTGATGACCGGGACGATGTTCTCTGACAGGAAGAGGTTCTTGTCGTCCTCGAGGGCAACCAGGTTGTTGGCGGCCAGTGCGGGATCGGTGCTGAAGAGGTCGGCTACCTGTACCTGGCCGGAAAGAAGCGCGTTCAGCGTCAGGGGACCGCCGGCGTCGAGCGCTGAGAACTCCTTGAACTCCAGGTTGTAGACCGACTTGAGGCCGGCCACACCGTTCAGGCGGGTTTTCCACTCCGGCGGGCCGCCCAGGACGAGCTCTTTGGCCACGGGCTGCAGATCGCTGATGGACTTCAGGTTGTACTTGTCGGCCGTTTCCTTCTTGACCGACAGGACGTCCTTGTCTTCGGCTTCGGACGCCGCCAGCATGGTCAGCCCGGAGGGGACCTTGGTGGCCAGTTCCTTGGCGACCTCTTCGGAGGACACTGCCTTGGTCGCGGAATCGAGGTACTGCAGGAGGGCTCCGCCGTATTCGGGCATGAGGTCGATGGATCCGTCCTTGAGGGCCGGGATGGTGACTTCGCGGCTGCCGATACTGGGCTTTTCGGTCACCTGGACGCCCTTGGACTTGAGCGCCTCGGCGTAGATCTTGGCGATGAGCTGGCTTTCCGGGAAGTCCGCGGAGCCCACAATGATGCTGTCGCTTGAGCCTGCCTGGGTGTTGGAGTTGCTCATGGGATCCCCGCCGCAGGCGGTCAGGGCAAGGGCGGCAGCAGCCGCGAGGGTGATGCCGGTCAGGTACTTTTTCATGTCAATGCTCTCTGGGGGAGGCTGGCTCAAGGAATGCAGTGGCCAGGCTGGGGTGGGTCGTGTTGCCGGATGGCGGTTGGGGATGTTGCGTGGGGTGGTGGTTCAGACCGTGGCGGGGATTTGCACGGTGTCGGCCGCGGCGGCCGATTTGACGGTGCGCCGGGTCAGTCCTGGTGAGACGATCCGGCGCGTGATGAAGGCGAGCACCTGGTCAAAGACCAGGGCCATGAGGGCCACCAGCACGGCGCCGGCGACCATCTGGTTGTAGTCGTTCTGGGCCTTGCCGTCGATCAGCAGGCGGCCGAGTCCACCGAGCGAAATGTAGGCCGCGATGGTCGCCGTCGAGATGATCTGCAGCAATGCGCTCCGGACGCCGGACAGTACCAGCGGGAGCGAGCAGGGGAGCTGAACATCCGTGAGGATCTTCATGGTGCGGAAGCCCATGCCCTTGGCAGCGTCGACGGCGGCCGCATCCACTGCGCGGATGCCGGCATAGGTGTTGGTCAGGATGGGCGGCACCGCGAGCAGCACCAGGACGATGAGGCTCGGCAGGATGTAGCCCATCTTGGACGGGAAGGCCGGTGAGATCAGCAGCACGAGCAGGATCAGCAGTCCCACGCTGGGTAGGGCGCGGAGGGCATTGGCCAGTCCGGCGATCATGAAGACGCCCTTGCCGGTGACACCGATGTAGACGCCGAGCGGAACTGCGATGACGGCCGCGATGGCGAGGGCGATGAGCGAGTAGACGAGGTGCTCGCCGATCAGGTTCGGGATGCCGTCGGCACCGGTCCAGTGACTGGGGTCGAACAAGTAGTTCATGATGCCACCACCTTGGGGGTCCACGGTGTCAGCCACCGGTTGAGGAGGATGATCAGGCCGTCAAGGATCATGGCCAGGACCACGCAGAGGATGATGCCGGCGATGATCGGGGTGAAGAACCGCAGTTGGAAGCCTTGGGTGAAGAGCGAACCGAGCTGGGGGATACCCAGCAGCGCGGCCACTGACACCAGGCTGACGTTGGAGACCGCTGCGACGCGGAGACCGGCGCAGATCACCGGAACGCCGACGGGAAGTTCAACTTTGAGGAGGCTCTGGTAGCCGCGGTAGCCCATGGCCTTCGCCGCCTGGGCGGTGTCCTCAGGAACGGAATCCAGGGCATCGGCAACCACGCGGACCAGCAGCGCCACAGTGTAGATGGTCAGCGCGGCCACGATGTTGAGGGGGTCCAGGATCTTGGTGCCCAGCACCAGCGGCAGCAGCACGAACAATGCCAGCGAGGGCACGGTGTACAGCAGGCCCGCGATGCCCACCAAGAGGGGGTAGATCCGGCGGCTGCGGTGTGCCCACCAGCCCAAGGGCAGGGCAATCAGCAGGCCGAGGATCAGTGGGGTGACGGCTAGCAGGACATGCCAGCCGAGCAGGAACACAATATTGTCGAACTGGCGGCCCAGCCATTCAACGTTCATCGGGCCGTCTCCAGGTGCGGTTCGGCTTCGATGGCCTTGACGATGTCGGACGCAGTGACCGTGCCGATGAGCTCACCGGTGTCATTGACGACGACGCCGCGCCGGCTGGGGGAGGACAGTGCTGCGTCCAGCAACTGGCGCATAGTGCCGGCCGATGTCGCAGACGTGCCGCTGAGGTTCAGATGCTCCCGCTTGAGCTCGCCGACGATCAGCTCGGTCTGTGCCCAGCCAAGTGGCTTCCGTCCGCCGTCGACCACCAAGACCCACGCGCCGGTGGCCTTGGCGTGTGCCTCCGCGGCGGAGTCTCCGAGCTGGACCACAGCCTCTTCGCTCACCGTCACGGTTCCGGCCGCGCTGGTGAAGCCGAGGGAACGGTAGCCCCGGTCGCGTCCCACGAAGTCGGCCACAAACTCGTCGGCCGGGGAGGTAAGCAGCTCCGACGGCGTGGCCATCTGGGCGAGCTTCCCGCCGACGCGCATCACGGCCACCTGGTCCCCCAGCTTGAGGGCTTCGTCGATGTCGTGGGTAACCATGATGATGGTCTTGCCGATTTCACGCTGCAGGCGGAGGAATTCGTCCTGGAGCTGCGCGCGGACCACGGGGTCCACGGCGCTGAAGGGTTCGTCCATGAGCATGAATGCGGGGTCCGATGCCAAGGCGCGGGCCACGCCAACACGCTGCTGCTGGCCGCCCGAGAGCTGCCAGGGGTAGCGCTTGGCGAAGTTCGCCGGAAGGCCAACGCGCTCCATGAGCTCAAGGGCCTTCATGCGGGCTTTCTGCCGGCTCTCGCCCAGGAGTAGCGGCATGGTGGCCACGTTGTCCACAATAGTGCGGTGCGGGAAGAGCCCGGCGTGCTGGATCACGTAGCCGATCCTGCGGCGGAGCAATGCTGCGTCCATCCCGGAGGTGGGCTGGTCATCAAGGTAAATGGTTCCGGCGGTGGGCTCGATGAGGCGGTTGATCATCCGGAGCGAGGTGGTCTTGCCGCAGCCTGACGGGCCCACAAGGATGGTCAGCTTGCCGGTGGGGGCTTCGAGGTCCAGCCCATCCACGGCCACTGTCCCGTCCGGGTAGGTCTTGGTAACACTTTCAAACCTGATCATTTTGTATCCATGCTTTCCAGGGGCTTTTCATGGTTTTCGGAGGGCGTGGTGAGAATGGTTTTGGCCACCCTCGCCAGGTCCTCGCCGATCTTCGTTGCCTTCAGCTCGTTCAGCCTGTAGCTGGGTGCCACGATGCTCAGGGCGGCCACGGTCCGGCCGCCCATGATGACGGGGGCGGCAACCGCCGTCACGTCATCTTCAACGCCGCTGCGCATGACCGCGAAGCCGCGTTCGGACTCGCCGCCGGTGAGGACTTTGCCTGCGGCCGATCCCTCCAGCGGGATGCTTCTGCCGACCCAGCTGGCATGCCGGATCGAGTGGGTTCCTTCAACGATTGCTATGTAGATTCCGGTGTCGCCAGTGCCGGGAATGCTGAGGTAGCAGGACTCACCGGTTTTTGCGACGAGTTCCTTCATGGCCGGGGTGCAGAGGGAGACCAGGGATTCGTGGCCCAGGGCCAGTGCCCCCAGCTGGATGACGCTGGCGCCGGGCCTGAAGTTCCCGCCCGGATCCCGTGATACGAACCCGCTGGCCTCCAGCGTCCGGAGCAGACGCAGGGCCGTGCTGGCGGACAGATCAACCAGCCGGGCCGCGTCGCTGAGGCTGATGGCACCGTCTGTGCAGACGGCACTCAGCAGCGCCAGGGCCCGTTCCACCGTCCGGGTTGAAGAATCTGCAGCCACTGGTTGACCCGCTTTCGAGTGGTGTGAATCACTAATGTCTTGCCACTAAGTAAAAACCAACTTTCACTCGATGACAATAGGTGGCGCCTACATTTCACTCGTTCTTCACAAAATCCGGGTTGATCGTTGCCAGTGCAACAGTCCTGTTTCCGGCGCGTTGCAGGCTCGTTAACTGTCACGGGCACTTGTCCCCAGGCCTTGCCATGGAGTGGAAAGTGGCTTTTACTTGGTGGCAGTTCGTACCAATCGGAGGTTCATGTGGAAACCGTCAACCAACTCCTCGATTCCATCAAGGACGTGGGCCGCGATGCGGTCCGCGGAGGCTATTCCCGGGCCGTCTACTCGACGGCAGAACTCGACCTGAGGTCCTGGTTCATCGGGCAGGCAACGCAGCGTGGCCTGGACGTCGAGACCGACCGGAACGGCATCATCTGGGCGTGGTGGGGCAAGCCCCAGGATGGTGCCCTGGTGACCGGCAGCCACCTTGACTCCGTCCCCGGCGGCGGCGCCTTCGACGGTCCCCTGGGGGTCGCGTCCGCGCTGGCCGCCGTCGATCTCCTCAAGGCCCGGGGCGTCCAGCCGCGCCGCTCCCTGGCCATTACCGCCTTCCCGGAAGAGGAGGGTTCCCGCTTTGGAGTTGCCTGCCTCGGATCCCGCCTCCTGACCGGAGCCATCGACGTGGACAAGGCGCGGAACTTGCGCGACGGCGACGGCAACACGTTCGCCGACGTCGCCCGGGCCAATGGCCTGGACCCGCGCCACATCGGGCCGGATCCGCACGCGCTGGCACGGATCGGTGACTTCGTTGAACTGCATGTGGAGCAGGGCAAGGGCCTCGGCGCGGACGGCCCGGCCATTGCCGTCGGCAGTTCCATCCTGGGCCACGGCCGCTGGAAGCTGAGCATCAGCGGCCAGGGCAACCACGCCGGGACCACCCTGATGGCAGACCGGGCGGATCCGATGGTGGCGGCCGCCCAGATCATCGTGGCCATCCGGCAGGCCGCCGCCCGCCAACCCGATGCGCGCGCCACCGTGGGGCGCCTGATCCCGGTGCCGGGCGGCACCAACGTCATCGCCTCCCGGGTGGACATGTGGCTGGATGCGCGCCACCCGGACGATGCCGTCACGGCCCGGCTGATCGAAGCCATCCATGGGAGGGCCCAGCGGGTGTCAGCGGAGGAAGGCTGCACCGTGACCCTGACCGAGGAGTCCTACAGCGGGACGGTGCATTTTGATCCGGGCCTGACCCGAAGCATCAGCGGGATGCTGCCGGACGCGCCCCTGCTGGCCACCGGGGCAGGTCATGATGCCGGTGTGCTGGCCGGGTTTGTGCCGTCCGCCATGCTTTTCGTCCGGAACCCCAGCGGAATTTCGCATTCCCCGGAGGAGCACGTCACGGACGAGGACGCCGGCGTGGGCGCTGCCGCCCTCGCGGACGTCCTGGCAGGCCTGCTGTGAAGCGGTACTGGTGCGAGCAGGCAATGGTCGACGGCGCTACAGGTCCCACAGTCGCCGAACGGGTGGAGATCGAGGCCGAGGCCGGTCGGATCACCCGCATCACCCCGTCCGTAGACGCCTCGCCCGGCGCGCATCTCCTTCCCGGCGTAGTTTTCCCCGCGGCGGCCAACGCCCACTCGCACGCGTTCCACCGGATCCTGCGCGGCCGCACGCACCACAACCGCGGCGACTTCTGGGTCTGGCGGGAGCACATGTACCGCAGCGCAGCGGAGCTAACGCCCGAAGCCTACGAGCAGCTCGCGACGGCGGTCTTCACGGAGATGGTGGTGGCCGGCTTCAGCAGCGTGGCCGAGTTCCATTACGTTCACCACCAGTCCGGCGGCAAGCCGTACGCGGAACCGCATGCCATGGAGCTTGCCCTGGCCAGGGCTGCTGCTGCCGCCGGGATCCGGCTGACGCTCCTGGATACCCTGTACCTGGCCGGCGGCATTGGCATGCCGCTGAGCCCTGAGCAGGCCAGGTTCGGTGACGCTGACGTGCATGCGTGGCTGGACCGGCTGGCTTCCCTTCGGACCCACATCGCAGGGACCTTCCCGCCGGGCATGGTCGGTGTGGGGGCGGCGCTGCACTCCGTCCGCGGGGTACCGGAGGCGGACCTGGCCGTGGTGGCCGAACAGCTGCCGCACGACCTGCCGCTACACATCCACCTGAGCGAGCAGCCCGCCGAGAACGCGGCGTGCCTGGCAGCGCACGGGCTCACGCCTACAGGACTCCTGGCCCGGCACGGCCTGCTGAGCCCGCGCCTGTCTGCAGTCCACTGCACCCACTTGACGGCTGAAGACATCGACTTGCTCGGAAACGCCGGGGCAACAGCGGTCATTTGTCCCACCACCGAGGCGGACCTGGCCGACGGCATTGGGCCCGCCCGGGAGCTGTCCGACGCCGGCGCCTCCATTGCGCTGGGGACTGACCAGCATGCCGTGATCGACCCCTGGATCGAGATGCGGGCCCTGGAGTACGGGGAACGACTCGGCTCCGGGGAGCGCGGCCGGTTCTCGCCGGAGGAGCTGCTCCACGCCGCCACGGAGGGGGCAGCCCGCTCCATGGCCACGCCGGTGGCACCGGAGGCCTTGCGGGTTGGTGCTGTCTGCGATCTGGTGGCTGTGGCCGCCGGCTCGGCACGGACCGCGGGATCGAAGCCGCAGCAGCTCGCGTTGAGCGCCACGGCCGCCGACGTCACGTCGGTGGTCATCAACGGGGAATTGGTGGCGTCCGACGGCGTGCATCACCGCCTGGGAGCGGCGGGGAGCCTGCTGGCGGCGGCCCTGAAGAACTTCTCCTGACCGAGACTGGTGGGCGCCGCCCGGCCCCGGCGGTCAGGGCCGCGTTTGCCGCCGCGATCAGGAAAATGCCGGCCCACTGCACAATACCCAGCGCTTCACCCAGGGCCAGCGCCCCGACCAATGCCGCGAAGACGGGGTTGATGCTCATCAGGACCCCGAACAGGCTGGTGGGGATGCGGCGCAGGGTGATCACGTCCGCGACGTACGGGACCACGGACGCCAGTACGCCGGCGCCTGCTGCGCAGAGGACGGTGAACGCGTCGGGCCGGTGGTTGAGGAACGTCACCAGCCCCACGGGGAGGAAGAGTGCGGCCGACACTCCGGTTGCGGCCGCCGTCCCCTGGATGCCAGGGATCCGCTTGCCCACGGTCCTGTTCAGGAGAATGTAGGCGGCCCAGCTGCACGCGGCGACCAGTCCGAGGCCGATGCCCACGTAGTCCGTGGACGCCTCCGGCTGGGTGATGGCCACAACCCCGGCCGCGGCAAGAAGGGCACAGGCGGCGCTCGCCTTGGTCCGTGAACCGATCAGGGCAAGGGCCAGGGGACCCAGGAATTCGAGTGTGACCGCGAGGCCCAGCCCGATGCGCTCCACGGCCGCGTACAGGGAGAGGTTCATCGTCCCGAACACCAGCGCCAGCAGAAGAATGGGCCACCACTGGTGGCGGGTGAAGGAGAAGATGCGTGGCCGGACAAGGGGCAGCAGCACCGCCGCGGCAATGAGCTGCCGCGCTGCGACTACGCCCACCGGGCCGATCGCGGGGAAGGCCAGTGAACCGCTGGCCGCACCCAGCTGGTTTGAGAGCGCGCTCGCCACGAGGATGGCGCCAGCCCGGCCTCGGCCGGCAGTTAATGTGTTGTCCATCCTTGGAGTGTGGGGCCGCAGCGGGTTCCTCCAAAATGCATAGACGGGCTCTCTTATGCGCGCAGCGTATGAATAGAATGAGCTGATGGAGATGGAGCTGCGGCACCTGCGTTGCCTGGTTGGGGTGGCGGAAGCGGGCACGTTCACTGACGCCGCCATTGAGCTGGGCATGTCGCAGGCGGCGGTGTCGCGCAACATCGCGGCATTGGAGCGCGCATTGGGGGTTCGCCTCATGCGCCGCACCACCAGGAGCATTGAGTTTACCGCCGCCGGAGACCGGACCGTCCGGCATGCCCGCCGTGTTCTCTCGATCCTGGAGGCCATCCAGCAGGAGGCGGCCGACGGCGGCGGCACCGTCCGGATCGGCTACGCCTGGTCCGCCCTGGGCCGGCACACCACGGAGTTCCAGCGCAGGTGGGCTGACGCGTTTCCCAACACCGAGCTGCGCCTCATCCGGACCAACACCCCGACGGCGGGACTGGCGGAAGGAACCAGCGACTTCGCCATCCTGCGGCGGGTCCCCGACACGGCGGCCATCAGCCTTGTCCTCATCGGGCTGGAGAGCCGTTTCTGCGCCATGGCAGCGGATGACGCCCTTGCCGACAAGCGAAGCATCACCCTTGCAGAAGCCGCGTCCAAACCGATTGCCCTGGACCGGCGCACCGGAAGCACGCGCCTGGACCTGTGGCCGGAAGGCCAGCAGCCGCAGCGCACCATCGCCACGGACGACGTCGACGATTGGCTGACCGTGATCGGCAGCGGCAAGGCGCGGGGCATCACTGCGGAATCAACGGCGCACCAGTACCGGCGCAAGGGTGTTGTGTACCGGCACGTGCGTGATGCCGCCCCGGTTCCCGTTTACGTCGCCTGGTCCAAGACCGACCCGCCTGCGGGGACGCAGGGCGTCGTCGAACTGCTCGCGGCTCTCTATTCCTGAGCCGCGCGTTTTCGGGGCCCGTTTGTTATCCCCGCAACGGTTCGGCGGCAATCGGGCCGCCGCCGGATCCCGCTGCGCTCGCGGGCCTCACAATTTAAGGACCAAAAGCCAGGCCCCAAAGGAGGGTGTGATGCGCAGTCCGGCCGCGTCAGGCGCGGTTTTCCCCATGGCCATTCTGATGGCGCTGCTGCTGGCGGGGTGCGGCCCGCAGGCGGGGCCGACGGCGACTGTCTCGCCGGGTGCCACCGGCACCGTGCCGGCCACCGGAACCACAACTGCCGTTCCGACGGCGGCAGTCTCGCCGAGTGCCACCGGCACCGCACCGGCGTCGGCCGCCTGGACCGTTTACACCACGGCGGACGGCCAACTGACGTTCGAACACCCGGCCGCGTGGAGCGTCCGGGACCCGGCCGGCGAACTGCCGGAGGGCGGCGGTGCGTTCGCCGAGGTGACCAACCAGGCCGGCAAGCCGCTGGCGACGCTCCGGACCAACATGGCCACCGGGTCCACGTGCCTGGACCGGTTCCCGTACGAGGTGCTTGAGACGCAGGAGATGCCGTCCCTGACGCAGGGCGGCGTGGCCCCCTGGTTCGTTTTCGAGACCCGCGGCAATGATGCGGCGCCGGGTCCGGCCGACACTCCAGCCGCGGCCTACGGCATCACGTCGGTCCCAGCACCGGACGGCGACTCGGCGTGCGCCATCTTCCACTTCTTCACCTGGCCGCCCACCGCCGCCATGTTCGGGGCTTTCTACAACCCCGCGAACAACGCGACGCCGGGGGCCGAGTCCCTGCCGTATCTGGAGCAGGCCAAGAAGTACGCGGAGACCGCGGAGTACCGGGACATCAAGCGGATGATCACCTCGTTGCGGCCCGCTGGTTAGCGGGCAGGCGGCTGGCTCAAGGTTCACACAAGATTTGTGCGGGCAGGCCATTTTCGACCTTTGCGCCCGCACGGATTCGGTAGATTGATCTCGGTTTCGGTCCCCCCACCGAAGCCCGGAAGCCCCCGCGCTCGAGTCCAGCTCGCGTGGGGGCTTCCAACCAGGGGGCCTGCAGCTGGAGCTGCCGCGTCAGAGGTTGGTCATGCGTTCCCCGGCTTCGTTGTAACGGCCACCCTGAACCTGGATTTTGGCGGCGGCGTCTTCGATCTCAGTGAGTTCGCCCGCGGACAGGGTTACGCTGGCGGCGCCGAGGTTCTCGTCCAGCCGGTGCAGCTTCCGGGTGCCGGGGATCGGGACGATCCACGGTTTCTGCGCCAGCAGCCAGGCCAACGCAATCTGGGCCGGAGTGGCGCCCTTGCGCTCCGCGATCCCGGCCAGCAGGTCCACCACGGCACGGTTGTTCTCCCTGGCCTCGGGGGTGAAACGGGGGATGGTGGCGCGGATGTCGTTGCCGGCCTCGAAGGTGGTCGAAGTGTCGATGGTCCCGGTGAGGAAGCCCTTGCCCAGCGGGCTGAAGGGCACAAATCCGATGCCCAGTTCCTCGCAGGTGGCCAGGACGTCCTCTTCGGGGCGCCGCCACCACAGTGAGTATTCGCTCTGGACGGCGGTCACGGGCTGGACCGCGTGGGCCCGGCGGATGGTGCCGGCGGCGGCCTCGGACATGCCGAAATGCTTGACCTTGCCGGCGTCGATCAGTTCTTTGACGGCGCCCGCCACGTCCTCGATAGGGACATCGGGGTCCACCCGGTGCTGGTAATACAGGTCGATGGCGTCAACGCCGAGCCGCTGGAGCGACCCGTCCACCACGTGCTTGATGACGTCGGGACGGCTGGTGACCTGCCCGCTCGCCTTGCGTTGCGTAGGGTCGATGTCCCAGCCGAACTTGGTGGCAATCACCACCTCGTCCCGGTGCGGGGCGAGGGCCTCGCCGACGAGTTCCTCGTTGGCGTAGGGTCCGTAGATCTCGGCCGTATCAAAGAAGGTGACGCCGCGGTCCACCGCCGCGCGGATCAGCGCGATCATTTCCTGCCGATCGGGCCGGTCGCTGTAGCCGCCGCTCATGCTCATGCAGCCGAGTCCGATGGCGGAGACCTCAAGGCCGCTGGTGCCGAGGGTGCGCTTGTCCATATGTCATGCTCCTGTGTCGTAGAAGGGAGTGCGGCACGCATTTCCTGGAGAAGGCTGAACCGCGCTGTCCCAGAAACGCTAACCCCGACTGGCGATGCGCGGCAGGGTCTGTCAGTACACCCCTCAGGGCTGGCCGGCGCCAGGGAAAGCTGCTGTGGACCCCTGCGCTGCCAGCCGCTTCGGCTCTTGACGGCCATACAGGGCTATACATCCCGCAGACTTGGTCACGTAACCGAAAAGCTGCCACTGCATTTGGGTTCAGTTACATATTTTGGGGGCACCTGCGTGGATAGCATGAGGTGACCGGACAGAGCTGTCCGGCCAGATCGACGCAGAAGGAAGCCCATGGCAGCGGTTACGGTGGACGATATCCTCTCGGATCTCCCTCTGGGTTTCGCCAGCCTCATCCTCCGGCCTGCCCCGGCCGGCTCTGCGATCGAACGGTTCCTGATCGTGGACGCGGATGATGAAACGTCCGACGGCGGCGCAGCCTTTGTCCTGCTGATCGGCGTCCGCGGACGCTCGGCTTTGCCCGCTCTGCGGCGGCTCCTGAAGAATCCTCCGCCGGTGGTGGCCGTCAAGGGAAGGCGTGAAGAGCTCGCCGAAGCTGAAGAGCTGCTCCGCGATGCCGGCACGGGCCTGCTGCTGGTGGATCCGGGGGCCGACTGGGACCGGCTGCTGTCCATCGCCAAGGACCGCATCCAGCCGCGCAGCTACCAGAGCGAAGTGCTGACGCTGCTGGAAGAGGATCTGTTTGCCATCGCCCAGACCACCGCGAGGCTCACCTCCAGCCACGTGGTCATCGAAGACGCCGCGAACAAGGTGCTGGCATACTCCACTGTTTCGAACGACATCGACGAGCTGCGCAAGGCCTCCATCCTCGCCCGGCGCGGTCCGCGCAAGTACGAGCTGCTGCTGAAGGACCTGGGCGCCTACCGTGAACTGCACAGGACCCGGCTGCCCGTGCGGGTACCGGCCCGGCCCCAGGACGGGCTGCGGGAACGCGTAGCCGTCACACTCTTCGCCGGGGACCGGATCATGGGCTACATCTGGCTCCAGGAAACCGGGGCGGGCTTCGGCGCGGACGTTGAACACGTGCTCACCGGATCTGCTGCACGGGCCTCCGCCGAGCTGATCCGTTTCCGCAACCAGCAGTCCGTCCACATGCGCGAAGACCGCATTGCGCGGATTCTGTCAGGACCGGCAGAAGCCGCGGCCAGTGCACACAGTGAGAACATCCCCGTTGAGCGCCCGGCCGCGTTGATCCTGATAGGAATGTCCGCTGCCGATGCCCAGGCCGACGACGCAGCACTGAAACACGGCGAACTGGCCAATCTGGCGTCCATCCACGCGGCCGCCTACAAGGCGTCCGCCGTCGTGGGCCAGTTCAAGGGCGACACCGCCGTGATTGTCCCTGGCCTGCAGTCAACCGCCGCCGAGCCCGGGCTGCGGAGCCTGGCCGAATCCATCGTCCGGGATGCGGGCAAGCACCTCGGCATCAGCCCGTTCGCAGCCGTCGGTCCGGTGGTCCCGGACCTGCTGTCCATCCACTCCATAACCCGCATTACCGAAGCCCTGCTGAGTTGCGTTGGCACGTCCCCGGATACGGCCGTGGCCACCGTGGACGACTTCGAGGCAGAGGTCCTCTTCCGCGAGGCAGTCCAGAACTTCACGTCCTCCGCCTTCCGGCACCGCGGCCTTTCCACTCTGCTGCGGCAGGACGCCGAACTCGCGGAAACCCTGCACGCGTACTTCGAAGCATCACTCGATGTCGCGGAGTGCGCCAGCAGGATGGGGCTGCACAAGAACACCGTCTACTACCGGATCAGCAAGGCATCCCGGGCGACCGGCCTGAACTTCGGCGACCCCCGGGACTCGCTGGTGGCACTGCTCCATATCCAGGAATGGGCCGGCACACATAAAGAACAACTGGGCAGGAAATGACCACAGCACTCAAGGCACCGCCATTGGGCCCGATGCTGGACGACATCGTCCGCAGCCACAGGCCACACCGGGTATCCGGGTCCGTCCCGGCCAACATCCCCCTTCTTGCAGCCGTCCCCTTCAACAGGTTCGGGATCGCCGTTGCGACCGCTTCCGGCGAGGTGTTCAGTTCCGGCGATGCGGACGTTCCGTTCTCCATCCAGAGCATCTCCAAGGTGTTCACCCTGGCCATGGCGCTCCGGGGCGACAGCTCAGGAACACTGTGGTCCCGCGTGCTGCGCGAGCCCTCCGGCACCTCGTTCAACTCCCTCGTCCAGCTGGAACTGGAGCACGGCATCCCGCGGAACCCCTTCATCAATTCCGGCGCCCTGGTGGTCACGGACCACCTGATGGAAGAAACGTCCGACGCCGCCACCCAGGTGTTGCGGTTCCTCACCGCCCAGGCGGCCAGCACCGGGCCCTTCATCGATGAGGCCGCCGCAGCCGGCGAGCTCGCCGGCAGCAGCCGCAACCTGGCGCTGGCGCACTTCCTGAAGGATTTCGGCAACCTGAACCGGACCGCGGAATCCGTGGTGGAAAACTACGTCCGCCAATGCTCCATCATGATGAGCTGCGTGGAACTCGCCAAAGCCGGACTCTTCCTCGCCCGGGACGGCCAGGGAGCGCGCGGAACCGTCGTGTCCCCCAGCGATGCGAAACGCATCGGCTCCATCATGCTGACGTGCGGCATGTACGACGCCGCGGGCGAATTCGCCTACCGCGTGGGCCTCCCCGGAAAAAGCGGTGTGGGCGGCGGGATCCTCGTCATCGTGCCAGGCGAATGTGCCATCTGCGTCTGGAGTCCGCGGCTGGATGCCAAAGGAAACTCGCTGGCCGGCACTGCCGCCCTCGCCGACCTTTCCGACCGCACCGGCTGGTCCGTCTTCTAGCCCCGGCTGCACATCCCCACACCTTCTTCCCCACCCCTTCTTCCCCACCCAAGCAGGATCTTCTCCGTATCGAAAGGATCAACCATGCCCATCAACCCCAATGACGCGGTTGTCGTAAACCAAGCCGACGGCGGCCACGCGCACGCCTCTGAGAGTGCCCTGCACGCGGAGGACAAGGGCTACCACAAGAACCTCAAACCGCGGCAGATCCAGATGATCGCCATCGGCGGCGCCATCGGCACCGGCCTGTTCCTCGGCGCCGGCGGCAGGCTGAACGCCGCCGGCCCGTCGCTGGTCATCGCCTACGCGGTCTGCGGTTTCTTCGCGTTCCTGATCCTGCGGGCCCTGGGCGAACTGGTCCTGCACCGCCCCTCGTCGGGCTCGTTCGTCTCCTACGCCCGCGAATTCTTCGGCGAGAAGGCCGCGTTTGTGTCCGGCTGGTTCTACTGGATCAACTGGGCCACCACCACCATCGTGGACATCACCGCCGCCGCCCTGTACATGAACTTCTTCGGCAACTACATCCCCTGGATGGCCGAGGTCCCGCAGTGGGCC
>NZ_JAKFFD010000058.1:0-14340 GCF_036675385.1 Pseudarthrobacter sp.
GCGTATCGGGCTCGGCCGATTACGCATACCCACTCGCTGCGCGCCGCATCCCAGTGGATCTTCGGATCGCGGAACCATTCCGCGTTATCGATCTCCGCCGGTGTCGTCGCGGTCCGGCCGTCGGTATTGACGATCACCGGACTCGGGAGTGCCGTAAAGGTGTAACCGCCGTCGGTTGACCAGTACAGGTACTGCTCCTGGTACTTGCGGATGTTGTCGGTGGGCTGCGTCGCGAGCGCCACGATGGCCCCCGCGCCGAAGCCCGCAGTGTTTGACGTGTCGACGACTGCCGAGCCCGACCACACGGGAAAGTCTGGCTGCAGCGGCAGCGCGACTCCGTGATGGGTGAAGGTCACCCCGTCGGTGGTTGTGGCGTGGTCCCAGCCGCCGGGGCCGTTGTTCTGCCCGGAGTGCAGGTAGTACAGGTGGTGGGCGCCGTTGGCATACACCGGGCGCTGCGGGTCGCACAGCCAGCCGGACGGCGGGGTCAGGTGGTAGACGGCACGCAGTGATCCCTGGGCCTGGGTGGCCGTGATGGGCATGCCGCTGCACATGAACAGGGCGAGTGCTCCTGCTCCTGTGCCTTGCAGGACGTGGCGCCGAGAAAAATCATGGGTCATGTTTGCTTCCTCGCAAAGGGTGGTAGCTGCAGGCATCAACTTTGGTGCCTGGTCCTGCTTAAGCGTTTGATCAAGCCAAAGATAGGTGTTGGCGCCCTCGTGATCAAGCGTTTTAGCGGAATTTTTTACTTTCCTCTGCGGAGAGCCAGCCCGCACGCATGGCGAATACGCTCTCGGAGAACCGGCCCACTTTCTCCACCGGCTCCCCGGATGAATCACAGCCACCGGACGTAAACTGACCTTCGCACCACCTCCAGCTCGAACACCAGCGGGACAGAACCTTTGGAGCCGCATTGCTCTGGAAACTGCTTGTTGAATACCTGCGGCCGCACCGGCAGCTGCTGATCGCCGTCGTGATTTTCCAGCTGGCCCAGTCCATCGCGTCGCTGTATCTGCCCACGCTGAACGCGGACATCATCGATGAGGGCGTGGCCAAGGGGGACACCGGCGTCATCCTCAGCCTGGGCGGCCTGATGCTGGCGATCACACTGCTGCAGATCGTGTGCGCCGTGATTGCCGTGTACTTCGGGGCGAAGGCGGCCATGGGTGTGGGGCGGGACCTGCGCGGCGCCATCTTCACCCGGGTGGGGGAGTTCTCCGAGCAGGAAGTCACGAAGTTCGGCGCGCCCAGCCTGATCACCCGCTCCACGAACGACGTCCAGCAGGTCCAGCAGCTGGTGCTGATGGCCGCCACCATGATGGTGGCCGCGCCCATGCTCGCCATCGGCGGCGTGATCATGGCCGTCCGGCAGGACGTGCAGCTGTCCTGGCTGATCGCCGTCGCCGTGCCCGTGCTCATGATCGGCGTCGGGCTGATCATCACCCGGATGGTGCCGCTGTTCCGGAAGATGCAGAAGCGAATCGACACCGTGAACCGGGTGCTCCGCGAGCAACTCACCGGCATCCGCGTGGTGCGCGCGTTCGTCCGGGAGGACATCGAGACCGCCCGCTTCGCCCAGGCCAACGACGACGTCACGGACACCGCGCTGCGAGCGGGCCGGCTGATGGCGCTCGCGTTCCCCGTGGTGATGCTGGTGCTGAACGTCTCCAGCGTGGCGGTGATCTGGTTCGGCTCGTTCCGGATCGAGGACGGCTCCATGCAGGTGGGCACCCTCATCGCGTTCCTGAGCTACCTGATGCAGATCCTGATGTCCGTCATGATGGCCACCTTCATGGCCGTGATGATCCCGCGCGCCGCGGTCTCCGCGGACCGGATCGGCGACGTGCTGAACACGGAATCGAGCGTGCGGCCGCCGCTAAAGCCTGTAAGCAGCGCGGTTTCGCCGGACGGGCGCCGCCGCGGGCAACTGGAAATGCGCGACGTCGGATTCGCCTACCCGGGTGCCGACCAGCCCGTCCTCTCCGGGCTCAGCTTCACCGCCAAAGCAGGGCAGACGACGGCGATCATCGGCAGCACCGGCGCCGGCAAGACCACCCTGGTGAACCTCATGCCGCGGCTGTTCGACGCCACCACGGGCTCGGTCCGGATGGACGGCGTGGACGTCCGCGAGCTGCACCCGGACCTGCTCTGGGGCCACATCGGCCTGGTCCCGCAGCGGCCCTACCTGTTCAGCGGCACCGTCCGCAGCAACCTGCAGTACGGCAAGCCGGACGCCACCGAGGACGAGCTCTGGACCGCCCTCGAGATCGCCCAGGCCCGGGACTTCGTGGAGGAGATGGAGGGCGGCCTGGACGCGCCCATCTCCCAGGGCGGCACCAACGTCTCCGGCGGGCAGCGGCAGCGGCTGGCCATCGCCCGGGCCCTGGTGAAACGGCCCGAGCTGTACATCTTCGACGACTCGTTCTCCTCGCTGGACACCGGCACCGACGCCCGGCTCCGCCAGGCCCTCAAGCGCAACACCGCCGGCGCCACGCTGGTGATCATCGCCCAGCGCGTCTCCAGCATCGTGGACGCGGACCAGATCCTGGTGCTCGACGACGGCAGGATCGTGGGGCGCGGAACGCACAGCGGGCTGCTGGAGACGTCCGAGACGTACCGGGAGATCGTTTCCTCCCAGCTGGCAGCGGAGGAGACGGTATGAGCACGCAGAACCGGCCGACGTCGGGCGCTCCCCACGGTGCCGGTTCCAACCCTGCCGGACCCAACCCTGCCGCCCCCGGCGGAACCGCTTCGGCCTCGAAAACCGGGACTGCCGACGTCGTACGCATTCCACGTCCGCCGGTAGGACCCGGAAGGGGCGGCGGTCCGTTCGGCGGGATGAACATCCCGGCGGAGAAGGCGATGAACTTCGGGCCGTCGGCCAGGCGGCTGGTGGGCACGCTGCGGCCGGAACGGGCCTGGCTGCTGCTGGTGCTGGTCATGGGGGTGGCCAGCGTGACGCTCTCGGTGATCGGGCCGCGGCTGCTGGGGGAGGGCACCAACCTGATCTTCGCCGGGGTGGTGTCGCGGGAACTGCCCGCCGGGGTGAGCAAGGCGGAGCTGATCGCGCAGCTGCGGGCCGCGGGGGAGAACCAGAAGGCGGACATGCTGACGCCCATGGCGCTGACGCCGGGGCAGGGGATCGACTTCGCGGCGCTGTCCAACGTGCTGCTGTGGACGCTGGTGCTGTACGTGCTGGCGTCGGCGTTTATGTGGGTGCAGGCGTATGTGCTGAACGGGGTGGTGCAGCGGACGGTGTTCGGGCTGCGCGAGGAGATTGAGGCGAAGATCCACCGGCTGCCGCTGCGGTATTTCGATTCGATCCAGCGCGGTGAGCTGCTGAGCCGGGTGACCAACGACGTGGACAACATCTCACAGAGCCTGCAGCAGTCCATCAGCCAGGCGGTCACGTCGGTGCTGACCGTGGTGGGTGTGCTGGTGATGATGTTCATCCTTTCGCCCACGCTGGCGCTGATCGCGCTGGTGACCGTGCCGCTGACGCTGGGGATCACGGCGCTGATCGCCAAGCGCTCGCAGAAGCTGTTTGTGGCGCAGTGGAAGCACACGGGGGAGCTGAACGGGCAGATCGAGGAGACGTACACCGGGCATGCGCTGGTGAAGGTGTTCGGCCGGCAGCGCGAGGTGGAGGAGCGGTTCCGGCAGAAGAACGTGGAGCTGTACGACGCGAGCTTCGGCGCGCAGTTCATTTCCGGGCTGATCATGCCGGCCATGACGTTCATCGGGAATCTGGTGTACGTGGGGATCGCGGTGGTGGGCGGCTTGCAGGTGGCGTCCGGGGCCATGCAGCTGGGCGACGTGCAGGCGTTCATCCAGTACTCGCGGCAGTTCACCATGCCGCTGGCGCAGCTGGGGTCCATGGCCAACCTGCTGCAGTCCGGGGTGGCGTCGGCCGAGCGGGTGTTCTCGCTGCTGGATGAGGATGAGGAGTCTGCCGAGCCTGCCCCGTCTGCTGGTCCTGTTTTTGGGCGTGGGCGGCTGGTGTTTGAATCTGTTTCCTTCTCGTATTCGCCGGACAAGCCGCTGATCTCTTCGCTTTCTCTGGTGGCGGAGCCGGGGCAGACGGTCGCGATTGTGGGGCCGACCGGTGCGGGCAAGACCACGCTGGTGAACCTGATGATGCGGTTCTACGAGCTGGATGCCGGGCGGATAACGCTCGACGGCGTGGACGTCACCTCAGTGCCCCGGCGCGAGCTGCGCTCGCGGCTGGGCATGGTGCTGCAGGATACGTGGCTGTTCGGCGGGACCATCCGGGACAACATCGCGTACGGCCGGCCGACGGCTACGGAGGACGAGATCTTGGAAGCCGCGCGGGCGACGTATGTGGACCGGTTCGTGCACTCGCTGCCGGAGGGGTACGACACGGTGCTGGAGGACGAAGGCGGCAACGTGTCTGCCGGCGAGAAGCAGCTGCTGACGATTGCGCGGGCGTTCCTGGCCCGACCCTCGGTGCTGATCCTGGACGAGGCGACTTCTTCAGTGGACACCCGGACCGAAGTACTGGTGCAGAAGGCGATGCGGGCTTTGCGGTCCGACCGGACTTCCTTCGTCATTGCCCACCGCCTGTCCACGATCCGCGACGCCGACCTCATCCTGGTGATGGAGGCCGGCCAGATCGTGGAGCAGGGCACGCACGCTTCGCTGTTGGCGGCGGGCGGGGCTTATGCGCGGCTGTATGAGGCGCAGTTCGCGGCTCCGGTGGCGGAGGTTTAGGAATAGAGACAAAGCTCGTCCGTCAGCTAACGAAATACAATGCCCACTACGTCCTCGATAAAAGAGGAAGCCTTCTGAATGCCCGGCTGATATTTGCTGGGGTGCCCACACTGATTACGAGTATCCAAGCAGTGCTGAAGTATCGTCCACTCTCCCTTGTCTACGATTCCTAATTCCCGGTAGGCCAAGAGGAAAGTCATGTCCTTGACTAGGGCAAGATCCTCTACTTTCTTGATGTCTTTGGCCCTTACGTCATGCTTCTGCACGGCCTGAGTCAGCACGGACGCGCCCATTGCGAGGGAAGTAAGATGCATGTGCCGCATTGCCCCTGACCACAGGAAGACCATTGAAGCCTTCAGCGCCCCGACGCTGAGG
The DNA here is from genome assembly GCF_036675385.1 of Pseudarthrobacter sp. Lineage (NCBI taxonomy): Bacteria > Bacillati > Actinomycetota > Actinomycetes > Micrococcales > Micrococcaceae > Pseudarthrobacter > Pseudarthrobacter sp. Next base: position 5,107 of record NZ_JAKFFD010000058.1, read on the forward strand.
CACAAGATCGATTCGTCCACGTAGTGCCGAATAACCGTGTCGGTTAGTTGAGCGGCCGTCTTTTGGAGCGAGCCGACGTTGTGGGCCATCTCTGGCTGCTCGTCGGGCAGCCCTAGAAGATCCCTCACATATTTGGTGCCGGTGTCGGTGAGCTTCCATAACTTGTGCCCCTTTGCGTTATTTTGTGACGCATCTACGAGGGGACCCGCCTTGGCGAGTACGTCAGGGACGTTTACGCCCTTAGCATTCTTGAGCCTGGCCTGAATTAGCAGGGCTTTGACCTCACTGGCAGTAACCGCTTCGCCGTCCTTGTAGTGGGTACTCCAATAGAGGGCTGCGAGTATCTGGTCCCTACGGGCTGTACCCGGGACTAGCGCAAGGAATTCTACAAGTGTGAGACTCATGCCTTTGCTAGGGGTAGTGCGTGTTCAATGTAATTTTCACCGTGGGTGGTGAGCTTGATGGCTTCGCTCTTGGAGCTGTCAACATAGTTCTCTCCACCAGCTTTGGCGAGCGTGTTCGGGATGTTCAGCGGCACCGGCCAGTTGATTGCCTTGAAGCAGGTGTAGATGTGAGATGGAGTGATCGCATCGACGTTTCCATACTCGCGGAGCCAATAGACAGTAACCACGACGCGGGGAATATTTGTCTTTGGTTCTTTCTCGTTGGCGAAGTCAATGAAGCTCGGCTCACCGCTTGGGTAGAGGTCCAAACTCTTGTCGAGAGTGACAGTTGTCTTCTTGGCGGTGCGCTTTCGGGGCGCTTTTAGAGGTGAAGAAGGCGCGGTCTGCGGGACGGTCACTGTGTCCAGTATTTCTTCTTCGACGGCTTCAGCCTCCTCGATGGCAGCAGCGACGGTTGGCGGAAGTAGTGCAGAGCCGCGAGTCAAATATGAAAATGCCGCCAGCTGGAGTTCGAAAGAGTCAAACATATTGACCGCAGTCGCGATTCGCCCGATATCCTCTAGCCGCTGCTCTAGTTCCTCAGTTGCCAATGCTCCCCCTCCATCGTTTTGAATTTGGACTCAGAGTACAGGCACGGAGCGTCATTTCCGCGATTGCTTACCGACCTATCTGTCGAGTGAGTTGTGGCCGTAGTGGCATTCTCGAGGGGCGCAGGTGCAATTCGTGTCCCACGTAGCCGCTAGCGCACCCTAGAAGCGCTGAGGGCGGAGATAGACGAGCACCTTAGGCTTGCATCAAGCGATCGTCACCCAGGCAAAGAACCTGGGCGGCGTGGACGACCTGATCAAGTCCATTGAATCGGATGCTTGGAAGAAGGTCTTGAAGAAGTCCGGGCCAGCGCTGGTGGCAGTAGGCGCTTTTGGTTGGGGCCTGGGCGATGAAAGGCATTGATGTCGGTAAGACTGCGTGGGCCAAGTACAAGGGAGGTGAAGCCGCGCCGGCCGAGGCGAAGGAATAACTGAAGGCCGTCGTTGAAGAGTGGATGAACTCATAGGATGCTGAGGAAGTTCCGGATGAGGGCCCGGACCAGGTTGGCGACGAGAACTAGGCCAAAGCATTCAGATAGGGGATCCATGAGGCGGTCTAAACCGACGTCTTCTGACGTCCATCCGGAGTGCAGGGTAGAGGGAAGTGCCGGCACTAACCCGGGGGGATCCGATGAACTTCCACATCTAGGTCGAATTTTTTTGTCCGGCGCTTCAGCAATTTTGGAGGAAAACTGTAGGCCGCTTTAATTTTCACACCCTCCGTGAGGAAGCTGACATACTTGTTCTTGGGATTGATTCCGTATTGCTGTTTATCGTAAAACCAGACGGGAAACCGCAACTTGCTTCCACTAGCTAAGATCGCTTGACGCCCACTCAATTCGTCTTGATTAATGGCGTGGCTTCCTTTGACCGCTGTCTTTATTCGAGGGTTGTCGACGAAACCCAGGGATGGAGCTTCAACGCTAAGCTCAACGTTCATAGCCGGGCCACTTCCGACGTTGGCAATGTCGAAGTAGTAAGAATGGTAAGGGCCTTCTGCGCGCGGAGCTTCCCTCCATATCGGCATAAGCACGAGCTCGGGCCGCGGTCTGTGCCATGTTCTCACCAGAGCTACAACACTCACACCAAATGCCAAAAGTGCCACGAGGGCAGCACCCCCGGCTGCCACGAGGGTCAATACCTTGTTTGTCGCATCGTCCGCCAGATCCATGCCTTGGTTATATCAGCCGAGGGCCCGATCCGCCCAACCAATTAGACGGGCGGTGGAGCGGTATCAGGGTATGCATCTAAAGCGACCGTTTGACACCCATGCCATTTCATGCCCGGAGGACAGTTCGAGTGCCTGGATCGAACTCTTTAGTGCCGGTGCTGTTCGATCTGATCACGGAAGGCCTTAATGTCATATCTCCAATCGCGTTCCTTTTGAGCCTCGTTCTCCGCAAAGTGCCGGATTTTTCCACCCCAGACGCCGCGCTTCAGCAGTCCTGACTGCGCCACAGTGTGAAGGCAGATGCGTGGAAAGGTGCTTCTTTTGTGAGATATCTGATCGAAGAGAAACGTTGCAAAGTCGTGAGACGACTTGAGCGCCGACTCTGCTTCCTGGTGAGTGGGGTAGTAGCCACCGTGTACGCATCTATGTCGGAGCTTCCACGTTTTCGCGATCCATTGTTGGACCGGTCCGTCGGGGTCTGACCAGTTACCGCCCAAGAGAGGCGTGAGGTATTTGTTCATCCGTGCTATGGAATCTTTCGACGAGTCAAAGGCCGCCGCCACCGTCGCCGCCGTAGTGTCTACGTTGGTTAGGCTCTCTTCCCACCAAAGAAGTTGCAGTAGGCCGTCAATGAGGACTTCCGTGGCTGTCGCTGACAGGATCACTGTCAGGTCGTATCGGCCCTCACCCCGAAATTGATGGGCGGCATCGCAAAGGCGTTCTCGCCATAAAACGTTAGGAAGCTCAAGTTCCAAATCAACCAGCCATTTGGAAAGTACTGGATCTTGCTGGCTTGCTGCCGTGCGCGCCAGACCTTGGTCAAGAGTGATGTTGGAATGTTCCAGAACTACTAGGGTGGGATCCGTCCATTCCGGCATCAAGGTCGCGAAGACACGCGAATGCGGTTGGTCATCGACCATGAGTTGCTCGCCAGTACCTTGATATCCAAGTACTGGGTGCAAGATCTGCTCATAGCTTGGGATGCCCACAGCGCTTTGGGAGTGTGCTCGTTCAGCTCGCACAATTTGACGCATCACGTAGATGACCCTCATTAACGGATCTTCGGACCAAGCCCGAGCGATAGCGGAGAGACGAGGGTCGGGGGTAGTGATGACCTGGGTCGGTGTTACAGCATCGATGACTGTCCAGACTTCTTGCAGGCTGGGATCCAACTCGTGTTTGCCGTCGTCGGATTGGGCTTCCATACCAGCAACCTGAAATACAGCTTCCGCAGCTCGAAACGCCTGTGATGGGCCGCCAACTATATGGCGCACATGAAACGTCACCCAGTTCACATCATCAGAGCTAGCTCCCGTACCGAGCGCTGCGGCCGCACCGTCGTACCTGAAGCCGTCGGGAAGCGGCACCGGTGTCCTCGTAGTAAAAACGAGGCGGGTGAGACCGACTTCTCTCCTGTGAAGCCATGTGTCGACATGACCTACTTCCCTATATTCTGAATCGTTTTCCACTCGCGAATTCCTTATCTGGGTGAATACGAAATGTTATCCCTGCAGCCTCTTTCTCGGCATGGCATCCGTATTACGCGGAGAGTGGCCTATGGTGCGGAACTGATACTTCGGTGCAACGGCGACATCCTTCGATCCACGAAGTTCCATGACTTTCGTTCCCTTCGACGGCGGTAGCAAAGCTAGTTCAGAATCCTCGACTGCTAGAGTTTGCGCCAAGATCAAGGCCGACCTAAGTGTTTAGCCGCCCAGTTTGGAACAAGAATGGCGCCCACCCGACGTCCGCTTTGGGGGTGTCTGACAGACACTGCCGCCAGCCAAACGGCCTGCGTACCGTGGATCTTGTGGACAGAAAAGAAGAGATCCGTGAGTTCCTGGTTTCGCGTCGTGCGAAGGTCAGCCCGGAGCAGGCAGGGATCCTCAGCTATGGGGAACTGCGGCGTGTGCCGGGGCTGCGCCGTGAGGAAGTGGCGCAGCTCGCCGGGGTGAGCACGGACTACTACACGCGGCTGGAACGCGGCAGTATCCGCGGTGTCTCAGACTCGGTGCTCGAGGCTGTGGCCTCCGCGCTTCAGCTGGACGAGGCAGCGCCGTCGAGCCGGACGCCCCGCCGTCCGGCGCAGCAACGGGTCCGTCCCGGAGTGCTGCGCCTGCTGGACGGGATGACCGGAGTGGCCGGCATGGTGCAGAACAGCCGCGGCGACGTGCTCGCCGGCAACATGCTGGGACGGGCCCTGTACTCCGAGGTATTTAACTCACCTGTGTCGTTTGGTCGGGACGTTCCGGGCCGGCTGCCAAACCAGGCCCGCTACATCTTCCTCGATCCGCGGGCAGCCGACTTCTACCCCGACTGGAACGCGATCGCGGCCATCATGGTCGCGATGCTGCGCCTGGAATCCGGCCGGAATCCGCACGACCGGGCGCTGAACGAGCTGGTCGGCGAGCTCACCACGGGCAGCGGACTGTTCGCAGCGCTCTGGGCCGGGCACGACGTGCGGATCCACACCACCGGAACCAAGCGCTTCCACCACCCGGTGGCCGGCGACCTGTCCCTGCAATACGAAACGCTGGACCTCCCCGGCGACGAAGGACAGGTCGTGTTCACCTTCACCGCGGAGCCGGGCTCCGCCTCCGCAAATGCGCTGGCATTCCTCGCCAGCTGGGCGGCATCGCCACCCGAAGAAACCTCCCAAACAGCCACCGCCGGCGATCCTGCCGGCGGATCCACCGCCCCCATGCGCCCCCACGCGCAGCCAGGGCGCACCACAGGAAAGACAGAACCCTCCCATGACTGAACAAAACACCACCACCGAGCAGGCCAACAACACCACCGGCAAGAAGGTCTGGTTCATCACCGGCGCCGGCCGCGGCATGGGCACCGACATCGCGAAGGCAGCCCTCGCCGCCGGCCACGCCGTGGTCGCCACCGGCCGCAACCCCGAAAAGGTCACCCAAGCAGTCGGTGACAGCGAGGACCTCCTGGCCGTCAAGCTCGACGTCACCGATCCCGCCGACGCGGCCGCCGCCATCCAGGCAGCCGTCGACCGGTTCGGCCGGATCGACGTCCTGGTGAACAACGCCGGCAACTTCTACGCCGGGTTCTTCGAGGAAATCACCCCGGCGGACTTCCGGGCACAGATCGAAACCACCATGTTCGGGTCCATGAACGTCACCCGCGCGGCCCTGCCGGTCCTGCGGGCCCAGCGCTCCGGCCTGGTGGTCACCATCTCCTCCACCGCCGGTCTCGCCGGCGGGGAGTTCCTGTCCGCCTACGCCGCGTCGAAGTTCGGCGTGGAAGGCTGGGCGGAGTCGCTGGCCCCCGAGGTCGCACCGTTCGGCATCCGCTCCATGATCGTGGAGCCGGGGTTCTTCCGCACCGAGCTGCTCACCCCGGAATCCACCAGCTACGCCGAATCCACCATCGGGGACTACGCCGAGCGCACTGCGCAGATCGTCGCCGGCTGGAAGAGCATGAACGGCCTGCAAGGTGGGGATCCGGCCAAGCTCGCCGACGCGCTGATCCAGCTGGCCGAACTGGACGAACCCCCGCTGCGGTTCGCCGCCGGAGCTGACGCCGTGGGCGTCTTCGAGACCCGGGGCAAGGCCCTCCAGGCCCAGGCCGACGCCCACCGCGAACTCTCCAGCAACCTCGCCCACACCGACGCCTGACAAAACGGAAACGGACGACGGCGGGAGGTCCCGCCGTCGTCCATCACCCACCACCCCAACACCCCACCACCAAAGTCCAGCCGGACGCCAGCAGCTTCCGGCTGCCCAAAAACGGGCACCAACCCCGGAGGAGAACACCCCATGACATCGAAACTGACCGGAACCACCGCCCTCGTCACCGGAGCCAGCAGCGGCATCGGAGCCGCGACCGCACGGCAGCTCGCAGCACTCGGCGCCTCCGTGGCACTTGTCGCCCGGCGCCGTGAGCGGCTGGAAGCCCTCGCCGCCGAAATCGAACAAGCCGGCGGCACAGCCCTGGTCATCGAAGCAGACATCACCAACCGCGCCCAGGCCCAGGCCGCCGTCGACCAGACCGTGGAGCGCTTCGGGCAGCTGGACATCCTGGTCAACAACGCCGGCCTGATGCTCCTGGGCCCGGTAGTCGGCGCCGACCCCGAGGACTGGGACCGCATGATCGCCGTCAACGTCCAGGGCCTGCTGCACACCACCCACGCCGCCCTGCCGCACCTGCTCAAAGCCGCCGAGGACAGTCCCCGCCGGGTCGCGGACATCGTCAACATCAGTTCGATCGCCGGGCGCGTGGCCTGGAACGGGTACGGCGTCTACAACCTCACCAAGTTCGGCGTCAACGGCTTCACCGAATCCCTCCGCCAGGAAGTGACCCAGCGCCACGTGCGCGTCGGCGTCCTGGAACCCGGCGGCGTCGACACCGAGCTGGGCTCACACAACACCGCCGCGGTCCGCGGCGAAATGATCGACCCCTTCTACGAGCAGACAGAGGTCCTCGCACCGGAGGACATCGCCGACGGCGTTGCCTACATGGTCACCCGGCCCCGGCACGCCTCCATCGGAGAGCTCTGGATCATGCCCACCGACCAGGCCTGAACGGATGTGCGGGGAGCGGACGACGGCGGGATGTCTCGCCGTCGTCCGCTCCGGCCGTGGCGGAGGTCTAGCCAGACGCCACTCCCCGCCGTAGTACACAGAAACACGGCCCAATGTTCGGGCCCCGCCCGTAGTCTGTTCATATGCCTCGTTTCGCGCTTGATATTGAGTCCGTGCCCCGCCCCGTCCGCGCCCAGGAGCTGCTGGATGCGGTGAACCACCGGGTCGTCATCGCCGATGGGGCCATGGGCACCATGTTGCAGGGGCGGGAGCTGTCGCTCGAGGACGACTTCCTGGGGCTGGAAGGCTGCAACGAGATCCTCAACGCCACGCGGCCGGACGTTCTCGCGGACATTCATGACGCGTACTTCGCCGTGGGAATCGACGCTGTCGAAACCAACACCTTCGGCGCCAACTGGTCCAACCTCTCCGACTACGGCATCGACGACCGGATCGAAGAGCTCGCCCGGAAGGGTGCGCAGATCGCCCGCGACCGCGCTGAAGCGGCAGAAAAAACAGACGGACGGATGCGCTGGGTCCTCGGCTCCATGGGGCCGGGCACCAAGCTCCCCAGCCTCGGGCACACCAGCTACGACTACCTCAAGCAGACCTTCGCCCTCCAGGCCGAGGGCCTCATCGACGGCGGCGCGGATGCCTTCCTCATCGAAACCAGCCAGGACCTCCTGCAGACCAAAGCCGCGGTCAACGGCTGCAAGCAGGCCATCGTGACCCGCGGCATCCGGCTCCCCATCTTCGTTACGGTGACCGTCGAGACCACCGGCACCATGCTGATGGGCTCCGAGATCGGCGCCGCGCTCACCGCCCTCGAGCCGCTCGGCGTCGACGCCATCGGCCTGAACTGCGCCACCGGGCCGGACGAGATGAGCGAGCACCTGCGCCACCTCGCCAAACAGTCCTCCGTGGCCATCGCCTGCATGCCCAACGCCGGCCTGCCCGTGCTCGGTCCCAATGGCGCGCACTACCCACTCTCACCCAGCGAACTCGCCACCGCGCACGAGCAGTTCGTGCGCGAATTCGGCCTGGGCCTCGTGGGCGGATGTTGCGGTACGACGCCGGAACACATGGCCGCCGTCGTCGAGCGTCTTGCGCCCTTCCGCACCGTCGCCGCCGTCACCAGCGGCGGCAGGGGCGCCGACGGCAGCCGCGTTCCCACCGAGCGTGAAGCAGGCATCGCCTCCCTCTACCACCACGTGAATTTCGACCAGGAGTCCGCGTACCTCGCCATTGGCGAGCGCACCAACGCAAACGGTTCGAAGGCGTTCCGCCAGGCGATGCTCGAAGAGCGCTGGGACGACTGCGTCGACATCGCCCGCGAGCAGGTCCGCGTCGGCGCGCACCTGCTGGACGTCTGCATCGACTACGTGGGGCGCGACGGCGTGGCCGACATGAAGGAGATCGTCTCGCGTTTCGCGGCCGCCTCCACGCTCCCGCTGGTCATGGACTCCACCGAACCGGCCGTACTTCAGGCCGGGCTCGAACACATCGGCGGCCGCCCGGTGGTCAACTCCGTCAACTATGAGGACGGCGACGGCCCGGACAGCCGCTTCGCACGCATCATGCCGCTCGTGAAGGAACACGGCACCGCCGTGATCGCCCTGACCATCGACGAACAGGGCCAGGCACGCACCACCGAAGGCAAAGTGGACATCGCCTCCCGCCTCGTCGACGCCCTGGTGGGCGAATGGGGGATGCGCGTCGAGGACATCATCGTCGACGCCCTGACCTTCCCCATCGCCACGGGCCAGGAAGAAACCCGACGGGACGGCATCGAAACCATCGAGGCCATCCGCCAGATCACCGCGAAGTACCCCGGCATCCAAACCACCCTCGGCGTCTCGAACGTGTCCTTCGGCCTGAACCCGGCAGCGCGCATGGCCCTGAACTCGGTGTTCCTGCACGAGGCCGTGCAGGCGGGCCTGACCAGCGGCATCATCGACGCCGCCAAGATCGTGCCCCTCGCTTCACTCCCGGAGGAACAGCGGAAGGTGGCCCTGGACCTCGTCTATGACCGCCGCGAATACGACGCCGACGGCAACGTTACGTACGACCCCCTGGCCATCATGCTGGACCTCTTCGCCGGCGTCGACACCGCAGCGCTCAAGGACCAGCGCGCCGCGGAACTCGCGGCCCTGCCCACCGGCGAACGCCTGCAGCGGCGCATCATCGACGGCGAAGGCAAGGGCCTGGAAGCCGACCTGGACCTGGCCCGCAGTGAAGGCATGTCACCGCTGGCCATCATCAACGACCAGCTCCTCGAAGGCATGAAAGTGGTCGGTGAGCGCTTCGGCGCCGGCGAGATGCAGCTGCCCTTCGTGCTGCAGTCCGCCGAGGTCATGAAGAACGCCGTGGCCCTGCTCGAGCCGCACATGGAGAAGTCCGATTCCTCCGGCAAGGGCACCATGGTGATCGCCACCGTCCGCGGCGACGTGCACGACATCGGCAAGAACCTGGTGGACATCATCCTCACCAACAACGGCTACAAAGTGTTCAACATCGGCATCAAGCAGGGC
>NZ_JAKFFD010000076.1:0-2935 GCF_036675385.1 Pseudarthrobacter sp.
TCCAGGAGGTGCACGGCCCGCTCGTCGCGCAGCGCGTGGACGGCATCCAGGCGCAGGCCGTCCACGTGATAGTCGCGCAGCCAGAGAGCCGCATTGTCCAGGATGTATTCACGCACGACGTCGGACCCCGGGCCGTCGAGGTTGACCGCATCGCCCCACGTGTTGGCGTCGCCCTGCTTGAGGTACGGGCCGAATCTGGACAGATAGTTGCCGCTGGGGCCCAGGTGGTTGTAAACCACATCCTGGATGACTCCCAGCCCGGCGGCGTGGGCGGCGTCCACAAAACGCTGGTAGGCCGCAGGACCGCCGTAGCCTTCGTGGACCGCGAACCACTGGACGCCGTCGTAGCCCCAGTTGTGGGTGCCGTTGAACCCGTTGACCGGCAGCAGCTCCACAAAATCGATGCCGAGGTCCGCGAGGTAGCCGAGTTTGTCCGCGGCTGCATCGAGTGTTCCCGCGGGCGTGAAGGTTCCCACGTGGAGTTCGTAAATGACCGAGCCGCGCAGTCCCTTCCCCTGCCAGCCGGCGTCCTGCCAGGCGTAGGAGGCGGGATCGTACGTGCGGGACAGCGCGTGGACCCCGTCCGGGAGGCGGCGGGACCGCGGGTCCGGCAGCGGGTTCGTATCGCCGTCGAGAAGGTAACCGTAATCCACGTCTGCGTCCGCCGGCGCGTCCGGCGCGGACCACCAGCCATCCGCGCCGGACACCTGCTTCATGGGGTATTGGTGCCCGTTGGCGAGCAGCGAGACGGCCGAGGCGTCCGGCGCCCAGACATCGAACCGGCCGGAACCGCTGTGCGTCAGGCTCATGCGTTGTCTCCGTTCACGGGCGAGAGAAGCGCCACAGGGTATTGCTGGAGGATGCCGGCCACCGGCACCGGGCCGGGGCCGTGCGTCCGTCCCGTGAGTTCGTCCCGCATGGCGGTGGATAGTTCGACGGCGGTATCCCGCCACCCGCCGGCGCGTTCCAGTCCGACGGGAAGCCGCGTCGCCAGGGTCAATGCACCGGGTGCGCCGCCAGTTCTGCTGCTGTCAGCCCCGCGGTCGAAGGCCACCAGGTGGTCCGCCGCAGCGTGGGAAGCCAGAACGGGCCGGTAGCCCTGGAAGAGTTCGGGCCGATCCCGGCGGAGGCGCAGCGCCCGGGAGGTCAGAAGCAGTTTCGCGGCCTCGTCGCGGAAGTCCGCCGGACTTGTGCCGGCATCCAGTGCGGCAAGGGCGCTTTCGCGGCGCTTGAAGTCAACTGCCCGCCTATTGTCCGGGTCGGCCAGCGAGCGGTCCCGGAATTCGGTGCCCTGATACACATCGGGGACCCCTGGCATAGTCAGCTGGAGCAGCTTCAGGGACAGCGAGTTGGAAGCGGCAAAGGCATCCGTCCTGGCGACGAAGTCCTCGATCGCCGTGGTGACCCGGGCGTCGTCGAACACTGCATCCACCGCTGACTTAACCCATGCTTCGAACTTTTCGTCCGGATCCGTCCAGGTGGTGGAGTTGGCTGCTTCCCGGGCCGCCTTCTCCGCATAGGCCTGCAGCCGCTCCCGCGACGCCGGCCACGCACCGATGACGGCCTGCCACAGCAGGTTCTCGAACGGGCCGTCGGGCACCGGGGCGAGCCCGCGAAGCGTGTCCAGGGTTGCGGCCCACTCGTCCGGCAGCTCGGCGATCACGGAGATCCGTGCCCGGGTGTCCTCGCTGCGCTTGGTGTCGTGCGTGGTCAATGTGGTCATGGACAGCGGCAGGGACTCCTGGCGCTCGGCCATCCGCCGGTGGAATTCTTCCGGGGCAAGGGAGAAGTGGGACGGGTCCGCTCCCACTTCGGTCAGTGTCCCCAGCCGCGTGTAGCGGTAGAAGGCCGTGTCCTCCACGCCCTTGGCCATCACCATGCCGGACGTCTGCTGGAAACGTCGGCCCAGTTCAGTCCCGGGCTTCAGCAGCAGGGGCAGCAGCACGTCCAGCACATTGGACAGGTCAGGGCGCTGGCGGGCCGCCGCCGCGCAGGCCTCGCGCAGCACGTCCTCACCCGTGGGCAGGTAGGTGCGGTACACGGGGAAGGCCGCGATGACCTGCGCCAGGGCATCGGCCGCGACGTCCTCGGACAGACTCGCGGAAGCGGGAACAAGGCGTGCCAGCCGCAGGATCTCGGACCGCAGCATGCCATCCGCCACGGCACGCTTGGTCCCCAGGATCATGGCCGCATAGTCCGCAGGCTCGCCGGAGCGCAGCTGTGCATCAAGTGCGTCCAACGCAGCCTCGCCGGCCGGGTCCACCAGCAGGCGGTCCAGGTCTGCCAGGGCGTCGTAGCCGGTGGTTCCTTCGCAGGCGAATTCCGCCGGCAGCTCCTCCCCCGGCTCCAGGATCTTTTCGACCAGGACGTAGGCTCCGCCGCTGAGGTCCTTGAGCCAGCGAAGATACCCGGCAGGATCCGCCAGGCCGTCCGGGTGGTCCACACGCAGCCCGTCAACCAGGCCGTCGTCGAACCAGCGCTTCACCTCGGCATGGGCCTGGCCGAAGACCCAGGGGTCCTCCACCCGGATGCCCGCCAGGGTGTTGACCGCGAAGAACCGCCGGTAGTTCAGCTCGCTGTCCGCCCGGCGCCAGGAGACGAGCTCGTAGTGCTGCCGGTCATGCACAGCCCGCGGAGAGTCGCCGTCGGAGTATGAACCTGCGGCCAATGGAAAGCGGTGGCCGTAATAGTGGAGCTCGCCATCTGCAACCTCCAGAAGTCCGAGGTCGTCATCGCTGCCCAGGACGGGGATCCGGATCCGGCCTGCACCAAAGTCCCAGTCGACGTCGAACGCTTCCGCGTAAGGCGAGCCACGCCCTTCCTGCAGCAGCGACCACCACCACGGGTTCTGTGCCGGCGAGGCCACGCCCACATGGTTGGGGACGATGTCCACCAGCACGCCCATGCCGTGCTCCCGCGCGGCCCTCGAAAGGGA
>NZ_JAKFFD010000011.1:0-2915 GCF_036675385.1 Pseudarthrobacter sp.
CGGCCTTCGATGATCTCGTCCACCATCTGCAGGGCGAGCTTTTCGTCGCCGCGTGCCAGGTGCAGGGCCACCATGCAGACGCGGTCCTCGTAGCGCTCCAGGAATCGATTGCCGTCGAACGTCTTCAGCGTGTAGGACGTGTAGAACTTGAACGCGCCCAGGAAGGTCTCGAAGCGGAACTTCTTCTTGTACGCGCGGTTGTAGAGCTCGCGGATGAAGTTCATCGTGTACTGGTCGAGGGTTTCGCGCTCGTAGTACTGGTTCTTCACCAGGTAGTCGAGCTTCTCTTCCAGGTCATGGAAAAAGACGGTGTTGTTGTTCACGTGCTGCAGGAAGTACTGGTGTGCAGCCTCGCGGTCGGCCTCGAACTGGATCTCGCCGTTCGGACCGTACAGGTTCAGCATGGCGTTGAGCTCGTGATAGCCCAGGCCCTTATAGGCGGCCGGCATCTCGGGCTTTTCGACGGCGGCGCCTGCGCGGGTGCCCTGGCCTTCGGCCCTGGTTACTTCTGTGTCTGCGACAGTCGTGTCCAAAACGTGTCCAATCCATTGTGTACGCGGGCGACGTCTTCTGGCGTGCCCATTAGTTCAAATCTGTAAAGCCGGGGGACGTTGCACTTGGCGGCAATAATGTCCGCGGCCATGCAGTAGTTGTCCCCGAAGTTTGTGTTGCCTGCACCGATAACCCCGCGGATCAGTTGCCTGTTCTGCGGGTCGTTCAGAAACCGGATCACCTGCTTGGGCACGGAGCCCTCTCCCCCGGTGCCCCCGTACGTCGGCACTACCAGGACATAAGGCCGGGTGGCGAGAAGGGGTGCATCCTTTGCATGGAGCGGGATCCGTGCCAGCTCACATCCGAGCTTCGCGACAAAGCGGCTGGTGTTCTCGGAGGTGGAGGAAAAGTAGATGAGCTGGCTCTGTGTGGTGACAGGCGCCAACGGGGCCACCTGGGCCCTGGCTACTGCCAGTGCTGACACGGGAGTCACCTCATGTGTGCGGATTGAAAGTTGCCGGCTGGCGAAAGTGCAGGGCCTTAGGCCACGGAGGAAACGGCAGACAGTGCCAGTTCCTCGATCTTGTCCGGGCGGAAGCCTGACCAGTGGTCCTGGTCCGTGACTACAACAGGTGCCTGCATGTAGCCCAGCGCCTTCAGGCGCTCGAGGGCCTCGGCGTCCTGGGAGATGTCAACGCTCTGGTAAGTGATGCCCTTTTTGTCCAGCGCACGGTAGGTTGCGTTGCACTGTACACACGCAGGTTTGGTGTAAACCGTAACGGTCATTGTCCCTGTCCCCTTTATCGAAATCTTCGCTCGTCTTTGTCCTGCCCAAGCTGTACGTCGATACTACATGTAGTGCAGACGGCTCTTCGGAACCCCAAGATGATGTATTACAAGTATGTCATTTAATGCACTTTTAATCCACAGGCAAGCGCCCTCAAAATGTCCGGAATTCCGCCATTTTTGCGGACGAAATCCACACCCTGTGGAGTACTTAGCCACAATTATCGCCCCGCGTGTCGCGTGCTGGACGGCGTGTCGCGCCTAGTGGGCGGACCACTACATCTGGTGCCGGGCACGCAAAAGGGGCCCTGAAAACACCTTCAGGACCCCTGCGACGTGACGAACCTAACCAGCTACAGCTGAGCCTCCCGGCGGTCCAGGACAATCTGCTGCACGTCCAGGTAGCCGGACTGGAAACCCGCCCGTGAATAGCAGAGGTAGAACAGCCACATCCGCTGGAACACGGCGTCGAACCCCAGCCCGCCCACCTCCTGCGAGCGCGCGATGAACTGTTCCTCCCAGAGGCGGAGGGTCGCGGCGTAGTGATCGCCCAGGCCCATCCGCTCCCGCACCCGGAGTCTGGTGTGCTGCTGGGTCACGCTTTCGATGGCCCGCACGGACGGCAGGAACCCGCCGGGGAAGATGTACTTGTGCACCCAGGTGTACGCGTTGCGCGTGGCCAGCATGCGGCCGTGCGGCATGGTGATGGCCTGGATGGCCACCTTCCCGCCCGGGGCCAGCACGCGGTCGATGGTCTGGAAGTAGATGGGCCAGTACTCATAGCCAACCGCCTCGACCATTTCCACTGACACAACAGCATCGAACTCGCCTTCCACGGCACGGTAGTCCTGCAGCGCCACGGTCACCTGGCCTGCGTAGCCGGCGGCTGCAATCCGTTCCTGCGCCAGCGCCCGCTGCTCACTGGAGAGCGTCACGCTGTAAACCGTGGCACCACGGGCTGCTGCCCGGAGGGCCAGCTCACCCCAGCCGGTGCCGATCTCCAGCAGCCGTGTGCCGTTTCCGACGCCGGCCTTGTCCAGCAGCCTGTCGATCTTGGCTTGCTGTGCTTCCGCCAAGGCGTCCCACGGGACCGAATCCAGTGCACCGTCGCTCAGCGGGAAGAGCGCCGAGGAGTAGCTCATGGTGGTGTCCAGGAAGTTGGCGAAGAGCTCGTTGGACAGGTCGTAGTGCCGCGAGATGTTGCTGCGCGTGTTGTGCTCTTCGTTGCGTTCCTGCCGCGGCGTCCGCGGCAGGTACAGGGTCCGCAGCTTCTGCAGCGGTGCGGGGATCAACGTGTCCACAGACGCGGCGAAGACCTCCAGCACCCCGGCGAGGTCTGACGCTTCCCAGTCCCCCGCCATAAAGGACTCGCCCAGCCCGATCAGGCCGTTGTCACCGATCCGCACTTCGAACGCTGCCGGCCTGAGCATGGTCATCACCGGCGCGTCCGGGCCGCCGGTGCCCAGCACCGAACCGTCCGGGTAGGCAACGCGCAGGGGCAGCCGCCGTACGGCCGCCTTGAACAGCAGGCCCGCGGCTTTGCCCGCCACCAGCGCTTTAGTGCCCGACGGCGCGTGGGCAACACCGGGCCACACTTCCGGATCGATGGTGGCCGGCGACGCCGGTACCCCGGCAGC
>NZ_JAKFFD010000138.1:0-2900 GCF_036675385.1 Pseudarthrobacter sp.
CATCGGCGCCGGCCCCGTCGGTCTTGCTACCGCAGCCCACCTGCTCGAACGCGGCCTCGAGCCGCTGATCTTCGAGGCAGGCCCGACGGCGGGATCCGCCATCGAACAGTGGCGCCACATCCGTCTGTTCTCACCCTGGCGGTTCAACCTCGACGCCGCGGCCGTGCGTTTGCTGGAGGACGCCGGCTGGGAAACCCCTCGCCTGACGGCACTGCCTTACGGCGGGGAACTGATCGACAATTACCTCGCCCCGCTGGCTGCAACCCCGGAGATCTCCTCCCGGCTCCAGACCAGCGCACGCGTCATTGCCGTTACACGCCAGGGCATGGACAAAACCCACGTCCGGGACCGTGACGCCACCCCTTTCACCGTCCGGGTCGAACACGACGGCGGTGAAATCCGTGACCACACCGTGGCGGCCGTCATTGACGCCTCCGGCACGTGGTCCACCCGCAACCCGCTTGGAACCTCCGGCCTGCCCGCCATCGGCGAAGACACGGCCGACGACAATATCTCCTCTCCGCTGCCGGACGTTGCAGGACGGGACCGCGCCTCCTTCGCGGGCCGCCGCGTCCTGGTCGTGGGCGCCGGGCACTCGGCCGCGAACACCCTGATCAATCTGGCAGACCTCGCCAAGGACGAACCCGGAACCACCATCCTGTGGGCCGTGCGCGGAGCATCCGCTGACAAGGCCTACGGAGGCGGCGACGCCGACGGCCTGCCCGCCCGCGGCCAACTAGGCGCCAGGCTCCGGCGGCTCGTGGAGGCCGGAACCATCGAACTGCACACCGGCTTCGGGATCGCTGCCCTCAAAACACTGGATTCCGGCGTCACCGTAGAAGCAGTCGACGGACGCACTCTGGAAGCGGACATCATCGTCCCCTGCACGGGCTTCCGGCCGGACCTGGTCATCCTGCACGAACTCCGGCTCAACCTTGACCCCGCTGTCGAAGCACCCGTCGAGCTGGGCCCTTTGATCGACCCCGAATTCCACTCCTGCGGCACTGTCCAGCCGCACGGCGCCAAGATGCTCGCCCACCCGGAGAAGGACTTCTATATCGTCGGCATGAAGTCCTACGGCCGTGCCCCGACGTTCCTGCTGGCCACCGGTTACGAACAGGTCAGGTCCGTCGCCGCGGCCCTCGCCGGCGACCAGGCCGGGGCGGACACTGTCCACCTTGAACTGCCCGAAACCGGGGTTTGCTCCACAGACGCCGGCACCAGCTGCGACGTCCCCGCGGCCTCAACAGCAGACACTGACGGATCGGCGGAGAGCGGCTGTTGCGCCGCCCCGGAACCGGTCCTCGTTGGATTCCCCACCGGGCTGGCTCACGGCCGCTCCGGGGAACACTGACCACAACAGACCACGACGCACCGTTCCGGACGCACGCCAAGGGAGTACTGCCATGACCGAACACCAGAAAACGACGCTGGGATTGCAGGACAACACTGAAATCCTGCACCGGATCAGCGAACGCCTCGCCGAGCGTTTCACCGGGGTGTTCGCCGTCGAGACCGTCGAACGCTACGTCTTCGAGTCCTACACGGCCTTGGCCCGGACAGCGAAGATCAGCGCCTACCTGCCTGCCACCACGGAACACTTCGCCAACGACCGGCTGGCCGCCCTGGCCAAATCCAAAGGGACGGTGGTCTCCGAGGTCCCGGAGGTCCTGTTCGTTTGCGTGCAGAACGCCGGGAGGTCTCAGATGGCTGCCGCGCTGCTCACTGTTGAAGCCAAGGGCAGGATCCGCGTCCGGTCGGCAGGCTCCATGCCGGCGGCTGAGCTGGATCCAACGGTTGTGACTGTAATGTCCGAAATGGGCTTGGACCTGGGCAAGGACTATCCGAAGCCACTCACGGACGACGTCGTGCGGGCATCCGATGTCGTCATCACGATGGGCTGCGGGGACTCCTGCCCCATCTACCCCGGGAAACGCTATGAAGACTGGGACCTCACCGACCCCGCCGGACATTCCCTGGAGACCGTCCGGGAAATCCGTGACGAAATCCACGCCCGCATCAAAACCCTCGTCGGCTCACTCCTGACCGCACAACAGAAAGAAGACACCCACTCATGACCGAAAGCACCAAGACTCCCGGCATCCTGTTCGTCTGCAGCAAGAACGGCGGGAAGTCCCAGCTGGCGGCCGGTCTCATGCGGGACCTCGCCGGCGAAGGGGTCACCGTTTATTCGGCAGGCACCAAGCCGGGCAGCTGCCTGAACAACGAGGCTGTGGAATCCCTGAACGAACTCGGCATCGACATTTCGGGGGAACACCCTAAGCCCGTCACAGACGAAGTGCTTGACACCGTCGACATCGTGATCGTCCTGGGCACCGAAGCAAAGCTCGAACCCCGCGAAGGCACCCGCTTCGAAATCTGGGAAACCGACGAACCTTCCACCCGGGGCATCGAAGGCACGGAGCGCATGCGCCTCGTCCGCGACGACATCAACGCCCGCGTCCGCAAGCTTCATGCGGAACTCACAGGGAACTGAGCCCGCCGTATCCCGGTCGTATCTGTATTGTTCGGCACGTCCGGCGCCATGGCTTAGCGCTGGCGGTGCCCGGGCAGATACGGTAGTAGCATGACGTCACCCACCGCCCCCGAGACATTACGCGCCAAGCGCAACATCCCAGCAGAAATCGCCCGTTCATGGCTTTTGGTCAACGCCATGAAAACCGACCTGTTTGACCTGTCGGCTGTTTCGCGGGCTGACTCGATCATCCTGGACATCGAGGACGCCGTGGACCCGTCGCAAAAGGACGAGGCGCGCGGACACGTGATTGACTGGCTCAGCGGCGGCGGCCAGGCCTGGGTCCGCATCAACGATGCCACCAGCCCGTTCTGGGCCGATGACCTTGCAGGGCTGCGCGGTACGCCCGGGCTGCTCGGCGTGA
>NZ_JAKFFD010000101.1:0-2899 GCF_036675385.1 Pseudarthrobacter sp.
GAGACGGACCTGCCCGAAACCGAAGCGGCTGTCAGGAACCTCCCCGTCGCGGAACTGCACCTGCACATTGAGGGCACACTGCAGCCGGAACTGATCCTCGAACTGGCCGAACGCAACGGCATCACCCTCCCGTACTCCGGCCTGGAGGAGCTCCGGGGACTGTACGAGTTCACGGACCTGCAGTCCTTCCTGGACCTGTACTACGCCAACATGGCGGTGCTGCAGACCGAGCGGGACTTCGCCGATATGACCCGCGCCTACCTCGCCCGCGCCGCCGCAGCGGGGGTCCGGCACGCGGAGATCATGATGGACCCGCAGGCCCACCTGTCCCGCGGCGTCAGCCTGGAAACCTGCGTCAACGGCGTGGCCTCCGCCCTGGCCACCTCCCAGGAGGACTTCGGCATGTCCACCCTGCTGATTGCCGCATTCCTGCGGGACCAGTCCGAGGAATCGGCGCTGGAGGTCCTGGACGGCCTGCTGGCCATGAATGCCCCCATCGCGGCGATCGGCCTGGATTCGGCCGAGGTGGGCAACCCGCCGGCCAAGTTTGAGCGGCTGTTCGCCAAAGCCCGCGAAGCGGGCCTGCGGCTGACCGCGCACGCAGGCGAGGAGGGACCGCCGTCGTACATTATCGAAGCGCTGGACATCCTGGGAGTGGAACGGATTGACCACGGCATCCGCTGCATGGAGGACCCGGACCTGGTGGAGCGGCTGGTGGCGGACCGGATTCCGCTGACGGTCTGCCCGCTCTCGAACGTCCGGCTGCGTGCCGTGGACACCCTGGCAGACCATCCCT
Source organism: Pseudarthrobacter sp. (assembly GCF_036675385.1). Taxonomy (NCBI): domain Bacteria; kingdom Bacillati; phylum Actinomycetota; class Actinomycetes; order Micrococcales; family Micrococcaceae; genus Pseudarthrobacter; species Pseudarthrobacter sp. The sequence goes on from NZ_JAKFFD010000101.1 coordinate 797, forward strand.
TGCCGGCCATGCTCGCCGCCGGGCTCAACGTCTCCGTGAACTCGGATGATCCGGCCTACTTCGGTGGGTACGTGGATGACAACTTTTCCCAGCTGAAGGCCGTTTTTGACCTTTCAGACTTCGACAGGTCACGGCTCGCGGCCAATTCCATCCATTCGTCGTTCGCCTCCGAGGAGCGAAAAGCAGAGCTTCTGGACGAACTGAACCGCGGGTAGCTACGCGCGTTCGCACTCGCTACACTTATGCCCGAGCGCGTCCGGGGAAGAGTCCGGCGATACCCGGAACTTGCGCTCCAGGGTTGAGTAAACAGCCCCCTAGCCGAGACTCCTGCCTCACTTGTGCTGTAATCCGCGTCATAGTCGGTCATGACACGAAGAGTTAACCAATTCAAGTCGCGCGATTTAACAGGATCTTGGCAGGATGCCTAGTGACAGATCGCATTACGCAAGGGGAATCATGGCCAAGTCCATCGCAGATAACACCGACCTCCGACTCAAGACCGTGCTGCACGTCCTGACGGAAGGCGTCTGGTCCGGCGGTTCACTCAATGCCGGCGAGGTTCTGGCGGAAGCCACCGCGCGCGTGCCGTTCAGTGATCACGAGGCCACGCTGCTCAGCGGCGGCATTCCGCGTGGACACAAGACGCTCACGTCCGCCACGGCCAAGCTGGTCAAGGCCGGCTGGCTGGTCAAGGGCCGTTCCGGCTGGACCATCACCGATGACGGCATGCGCGCCACGGTCGCGTTCCCCGATGCGGATTCCTTCGCCACAGCGCTCGACGCCGGCACTCCGGTTCCTGCCGACGTCGCCATTCCGCCGGCGCCGGCACCCGCAGCGGCAGCGGCACCGGCAGCCAAGGCGGCTCCCGCCAAGAAGGCCCCGGCAAAGCGGACTCCCGCGAAGAAGGCCGCCGACGCCGTCGGGAAGGCCGCGAAGGCAATCGAGGACGCCATCGAGGACGCCGTGGAGCCCGTGGTCAAGGCGGTCCGCTCGCGCAAGGCAGCGCCCAAGGCTGCGCCCAAGGCAAAGGCCGAAGCGCCCGCTGTGGAGACTCTCCCGCAGCCCGAGGCCGTGGCGGTTGCCGGCGACTTCAACACCATCCTGGGCGCGCCGGAAAACTGGGCCCCGCAGTACGACGAGGCCCAGCTGACGCTCGATGCCCTGGACCAGCTGTGGAAGATCAGCGCCGACCTGCCCGCCGGCTCGTACACGTTCAAGATCGCCCTGAACCGCTCGTGGGATGAGAACTACGGCGCGTTCGGCACGTTTGATGGCCCCAACCACGAACTGCACCACGACGGCGGCACGGTCACCATCCGCTACGACCACCGCACGCGGGACATCACCATCAACTGACCGGGCCCCTCGCCTGCTGAGTTTTCGTCCAGATAACGGCATCTGCGGGCGGATTTAGGGTCAGTATCTGGACAAAAACTCCGGAGTGAAGCAGTGTGGAAACCGGTCGTCCTGGCCGGTTTCCACAGCACTGTTTCCCACAAAGGAGATGTAAAAGTGACCCTACCTTCAGGCCTTACCTCGGGCGTCTGGACCCTGGACATGTCGCACAGCGAGATCGGCTTCACTGTCCGGCACGCGGGCATCAGCAAGGTCCGCGGACGTTTCACGGACGCCTCGGCCGAAGCCCGCGTTGGCTCATCCCTCGCCGACGCTTCGCTTCACGCCACGGTCAAAACGGCCAGCTTCGATTCCGGCGACGCCAACCGCGACGGGCACGTCAAGGGCGCGGACTTCTTCGATGTGGAGGAGTACCCCGAGATGACGTTCCGGGCCACCGCGGTGGAGGGCGACGGCGAGGATTACACGCTCACGGGCGATCTCACCATCCGCGGAATCACCAAGCCGGTGGAGCTGGAGGTCGAGTTCACCGGGGTAGCTGTGGACCCCTTTGGTGCCACCCGCGCAGGATTCTCCGCGGAGTGCGAGATCAGCCGCAAGGAGTTCGGCCTGACCTGGAACGCCGCACTGGAAGCCGGCGGCCTGCTGGTCAGCGACAAGGTGAAGATCAACGTCGAAGCTGCGCTGGTTAAGCAGTCCTGACTGCCATGAGTTTTTCCTGGCGCCGCGATGACTCCGGCCGGGACA
>NZ_JAKFFD010000052.1:0-2867 GCF_036675385.1 Pseudarthrobacter sp.
ATGTCGCGGCTTTAAGGAAATACGGCGGTGTGGACATCTGCACTGTTCTTTCGTACGAAGGATGCCTCTTACCGCGGGAGCAGCCATAAGTGATTACCGAGCATTAATAGAAGCTGCACTTACCGTGTGCCATACAAATGATAACGGCGAGGTTCCAGATATTAGACCTCAGCGGACTGATTGTCGAACATTATGGTCCGGCACGAACATCTTGCCTAAGAGCACCTCGCCGCGGACCGCACCATCACCGGCGCGGAACAGGAGAAATGGCTGCTGGACGGCTTCAAGAACTCCACCCAGCGCTGGGAGATCCTGGGCCAGCAGATAGTCTTCGCCGAAAAGGACCGCAACCAGGCCCCGGAGATCGACGACGTCTCCATGGACGGGTGGGACGTGTACGCCGCATCGCGCCGCCGCAACTGGGCCAACGACATCAAGGTGGACTACAAGGATCCCGCCTCCCCCGTCGGCTCCGAACTTGTCTGCACATCCATCACCTCCACCGGCAACGGCACCGGCTCAACCACCGACCCGACCATGGCCTGGAACCCGCACCTGAAGTTCTACAACGACAACCGCGGCTACGTGAACACCCGCATCACGAAAGAGGCGATGACCGCTGACTTCCGGGTCCTGGACTACGTCACGACGCCGGGATCCCCCGTGTCGACGAAGGCTTCCTTTGAGATTCGGGACGGTTTGGCGGGACTGATCGGTGGTTGAGCCTGTCGAGCCCGGCCGCGGTGGTTGAGCCTGTCGCACCCCCGCACGTCGTCGGCTGCCTCCCGACAAGGGCCCAAGGCGGTGGTTAGCTTGTCCACCATGATCTGACTTACGCGCTCCAAGCCAGTGAGTTGGCCGGGTTCAACCGTCAGCCTCAGCAGTGGGGCGTCCGTCAGTTGCGACGTTAGGGGCAGGAGGGTGATCGACTCTGAAGCCCCAACAGGTCATCCTGGATGATCAGTGGCGGCCCGGGGCTACCGCAAGGCCGGCAGTCTGTGGACCTCGAGCTAGCACTATGGCAGGAGAAGTTCGACGCCCTGGACTCCAGCCGGCACGACAGTTATACATCTGCCGCGGAATGCCCGGTGCGACTGGGATAGGCTCGCCTGGGACCGGGGCATGCATGGCTTCGGCGGCAAGGAGCGAGGAATTCATTGGATCTGCTGGGTGGCTTGAGCCGCGACGAACTCCGCTTCTTTCCCTGGATTGCTGCCGCCGTCTTCGCGCTGGTGGCCGGCCTCTGGCGTCCGCGCAGGTTTCATTGGACGGCGCTTGGTTCCGTCCTGCTCTTTGCGGCCCTCAACGCGGGTGCCGGGATCTATGTCCTGAGCCAATTCCGTGATTCCCGATGGTCCGCAGGAGGGGAACCGCCGCTGACCGTCCCGTCGTTCTCCGGGACGCCAATCGTGGGCCAGTATCTGGGCCCCCTGGACTCCGCGCTGAACGGGGTGGTCGGTGGCGTGAACGAGTTCCTGGCATTCAAGCAGGCACTTCCCATAGCGCTGGACTTCCTTGCCGTGTCCGGCTGGGCCCTGCTCCTCTCGTTCCCGCTCGCCATTGTCGCCGCCGTCGTCAGTTACGCCGTGGCTCGACGCCGAGCGGCGGACTTTGAAAAATACCGCGCCACCGTTGACCTGCTCAAAGAAGAGCTTGAGCAGGTCAAGCGGCAGATCTCGTCAGGGAGTGTCGTTGACACGGCGCTCCCTGCAGAGGGCGAGGTCAGTAACGTGCGGCACAGACAGACGGGCCGATAATTCCGCTAGGCGCGCCCCACCGGCAGCCGCAACTCGGTGGTTGCGGTGCTGAAGTCGGCGGCGGTCCAGAATGGCAACGACCGAGGGGCAGGGCCTAAGCCGCCAGTGGTTGGAGGGGACCAGTCAGCTGCTGTGGCCGCCCACCTGGACTGGAGGGCCGCCGGGTAGGGTCCGGTGGTGCGGAACGCCGTGCAGGTAGGTCAGCTCGCTGCCCTCGGTGGGAAGGTTCGTTGCTGTCAGTTACCGGCGGCCGTGCCAAAGAGCCGAGCGACCTCGGGGGTCATGGAGTAGCGCTCACCGTCCCAATCCCAGATGTAGTGCCAGGAATTGCCCTTGGGGGTGGTGTACATCGGTCGAGGGCGCTGCGAGCTTCGACCATGTACAGCAGGTCAGGCCGAACCTACAATGAGCCATGCCCATGACCGGCCGAGCTGTCTCCGTTACGGTGCTGCTCGCCGTCGAGGCAGGACTGGCACTGCTGGCCGTGCTGGTCCACCACGGTTTCATGGCGGTGTACGGCCGTGTTGCCGATACCGCGTTCGAAGGACTCACCTGGGCCTTGACGGCAGGTCCTTCCGGAATGGCGCTCGGTCTGGTCGCGGTGGTTGCCGTGGTCGGTTTGGTCCTCTCGCCACGACTGTGGATGCGACTGACGGCCGTGGCCATCCCGGTCCTCATGCTGCTCGTGATGCTCGCTGTCACCCCCTTGGCCCTGGGGCAGAAGACCGGGAAGTACGACTCCTCTCCGCAGTGCGTGACCGAGGGTACGGATGAGCCCATGGCCAGTGCAGACCGCGAGTCCCAGCGGGCGTTCGATTCCATCGAACACATCGGCCTTTACAGCGGTGGCGGCGTGAGTGGTGTGGGCGGCTGTACCCGCTGGTTTGTGCTCTCGGGAGACGTCGATGTGTTGCAGCACTATCGTGCAGCGCTGCCAGCGGCGGGCTGGGAAGTGGTCGAGGATGACGGGCGCCACCTGCGGGCCCAGCGTGACGGCCTGGCGTTCCAGGTGATGCCCTGCCCTGGCGGCGGTGCCGTCTGGGCCGGAAGTGACGACCACCCCGCATACGGACAGGGAATTCCTGGGCTGGCGGGCACTGAAATTTGTCC
>NZ_JAKFFD010000153.1:0-13960 GCF_036675385.1 Pseudarthrobacter sp.
CGAAGATGCGGACGCTTCGGTTGAGAAGGCCGTTTCGCTCGGAGCCACCGTCATTGACGGGCCGGAGGACTCTCCGTTCGGCCGGCTCGCCTCGCTGGCCGACCCCACCGGAGCAATGTTCAAGATCATCGCATAAGTAAATTCCTTCGACGAAATACCGGCCGGCAGCTTTCATTAAAGCTACCGGCCGGTATTGTTTTGCCCCACGGACGTTTCGCCAAATGCACTCACCATCAACCTTGCGTTCATGCGGCGCTGCTTTGCTGTGCCGGACACCACCTGATCAAACGTGGAGTCCGGACACTGTCCGTAGGTACAACCCGGACACACTCCATCGGGTCCCCTACCGGGACGCCCCTATGAAAGTAGAGCGGATGCACCATTCACCATGGAAATTAGCGCTGGGAACAGCGTTGTCTGCGGGGCTTATCGCCACTCCGTTGGCAGCGGTCCCCGCCTTCGCCGTCGACGCAGCACCCGCAGGCACTTCACCCGTTGTCATCAACGAGGCCTACCTGAGCGGCGGCAGTGCAGGCGCAGCCTACAAGAGCAAGTTCGTTGAGCTCTACAACACCTCCGACGCCGCGGTCTCCCTGGCCGGCTGGTCGGTCCAGTACCGGTCGGCTACCGGAACTGCGGCGCCCACCAGCGTGGCTGCCCTCACCGGTTCCATCCCGGCCAAGGGCCACTACCTCATCAAGGGCGGCAGCAACGGCACCAACGGCGCGGACCTCCCCACAGCAGACCTTGTGGCAACCTCCCTGAACTTCAGCGGCTCCGCCGGATCCATCATCCTGGCGAAGCAGGCCACCGCCGCCCCGCTCGCCACCGGCTCGGTTATTGAACCGGCCGGCGTGGCAGACCTCCTCGGCTACGGTTCCTCCAACACCTTTGAAACGCAGGCCGCCGTTGCGCCCGCCAGCAACACCGACGTCAAGAGCCTGAACCGCAGCGCCGGGACGGACAGCAACAGCAACCGGGCGGACTTCACGCTGAACACCGCCGTCACGCCGACGGCGGCGGGCGGCACGGTGGACCCCGTCCCGGATCCGACGCCGGACCCCGATCCAACGCCGACACCTGTCCCGGGCACCAAAACTATCGCCGAAATCCAGGGCACCGGCACCGCCAGTCCGCTGGCCGGCACTGCCGTAACAACGCGCGGCAAAGTCACCGCGGCCTTCCCCACCGGCGGTTTCGCCGGCTACTACGTCCAGACCCCCGGCACCGGCGGCGACCTCACCCCGGCCAGCCACACGGCGTCGGACGCTGTTTTTGTCTACTCCCCGGTCACCGCAGGCTCCGTGCAGATCGGCGACTTCGTGGAAGTCTCCGGCACGGTTTCCGAGTTCTTCGGCCTGACCCAGGTCAGTGTGGCGGACGCCGCCGGGCTGACCAAGCTCACCGGCGCAGCCCCCGAGGTGAAGGCCACCGCCTTCACGCTCCCGGCGGCCGAGTCCTTCCGCGAAGCACTTGAGGGCATGCTGCTGGCACCGCAAGGGCCCGTCACCGTCACCGACAACTACGCGCTGAACCAGTACGGCGAAATCGGCCTCTCGGGCGGGACTACCACGCTGGTGCAGCCCACCGCCGTCGCGCGCTACGGCTCGGCCGAATACCAGGCCGCCGTGGCGGACAACGCTGCCCGCGGCATCAAGCTCGACGACGGCTCCACCACCAACTTTCTCAAGGACGCCACCACCAAGGCCCAGGTCCTGCCGTACCTGACGGCCACGGACCCGGTCCGCGTGGGATCACCGGTGACGTTCGCTACCAACGTGGTGCTCAGCTACGCCAACAACGCCTGGAAGTTCCAGCCGCTGACCCATCTCACCGAGGTCAACAAGGGCACGGTCCAGCCGGCCAGCTTCGGCGCCACCCGGACCGAAACCCCGGCCGCGGTGGGCGGCAACCTGAAGATCGCTTCCTTCAACGTCCTGAACTACTTCCCCACCACCGGCGACACCCTCACGGGCTGTTCCTTCTACAAGGATCGCGACGGCAACCCCATCACGGTCCAGGGCGGCTGCGATGCCCGCGGCGCGGCAAACGCGGAGAACTTCCTCCGCCAGCAGGACAAGATCGTCGCCGCGATCACCAAGACCGGCGCCGACGTGGTGTCCCTCATGGAAATTGAAAACTCCGCCCAGTTCGGCAAGGACCGCGACGACGCCCTGGCCAAACTGGTGGACGCCCTCAACATCGCGACCCCCGGCATCTGGGACTACGTGCGGACACCCGCCAACGCTCCCCCGCTGGCCGACGAGGACATGATCCGCACCGCGTTCATTTTCAAGAAGGCCGTGGCCGAACCTGTGGAAGAGTCCATCATCCACAACGACACTGTCGCCTTCGCCAACGCCCGCAAGCCGCTGGCGCAGGCCTTCAAGCCGGTAGGCGCCGGGGACGACAAGAAATTCATCGCCATCGCCAACCACTTCAAGTCCAAGGGTTCGGCAGCAACGCCGGATGACACGGACAAGGGCCAGGGCGCGTCCAACCTCGCCCGCACCGCCCAGGCCAAGTCGCTCCGGGACTTCGCCGCCGGGCTGCAGGCAACAAAGGGCACGGACAAGGTTTTCCTGATCGGCGACTTCAACTCCTACGCCCAGGAAGACCCGATGAACGTCTTCACGGACGCCGGCTATGTCAACCAGGACGGCAAGGCGAAGAACGCCGACGGCTCCGCGAAGCACTCCTACCTTTTCGGCGGCCTGGTGGGTTCGCTGGACCACATCCTGGCCTCCCCGGGCGCTGATGCAGTGGTCACCGGCGCGGACATCTGGAACATCAACTCCGTGGAGTCCGTGGCGCTGGAGTACAGCAGGTATAACAACAATGTGACCAACTACTATGCGCCGGACCAGTTCCGCGCCAGCGACCACGATCCTGTGGTGGTGGGCCTGGACCTGCCAGCCGGCCCGGTCACGCCGGCCAGTGTTGAGCTGAACTTCCTGGGCATCAACGATTTCCACGGCCGCATCGACGCCAACACGGTGCTGTTCGCCGGCACCATCGAGAAGCTGCGCGCCGCCGCCCCCGGGGCCACGGCCTTCCTGTCTGCCGGCGACAACATCGGGGCATCACTGTTCGCCTCGGCTGTTGCCAAGGACCAGCCCACCATCGATGTGCTGAACGCGCTGGAGCTGGACGCTTCCGCCGTGGGCAACCACGAGTTCGACGGCGGCTGGGCGGACCTGCGCGACCGCGTCATCGCGGGCGGCACCAACGCCACATTCCCGCTGCTCGGGGCGAACGTCTACAAAAAGGGAACCACCGAACCGGTCCTGCCGGAATACACGCTGCTGGACATGGACGGCGTGAAGGTCGCCGTCATCGGCACCGTCACCCGGGAAGTCCCGTCGCTGGTGACGCCCGCCGGCATCGCGGATCTTGAATTCGGCGATCCCGTGGACGCCATCAACCGCGTGGCTGCCAGGATCACGGCGGAGAACATCGCCGACGTGATCATTGCGGAAAACCACGACGGCGCCGGGTCAGGGACGCCGGACGGCGCCACCCTGGAGCAGGAAGTGGCAGCGGGCGGCCCGTTCGCGAAGCTGGTCACCGAAACCTCGGCCGACGTGGACGCCATCTTCACCGGCCACACGCACAAGGAATACGCCTGGAACGCACCGGTCCCCGGGGCCGACGGCAAGACCCGTCCGATTGTCCAGACCGGCAACTACGGCGAGAACATCGGCCAGATCCAGCTCACGGTGGATACGGCCAGCAAGGAAGTCACCGCCTCGAAGGCCGGGAACGTCAGGCGGACCACGGATGCCGCCGGCGGCCTCGTGAACGCGTACCCGCGGGTTGCAGCGGTTGATGCCATTGTGAAGAAGGCACTGGCGGACGCCGCCGCGATCGGCAACCAGCCGGTCGGTGCGCTGACCGCGGATATCACCACGGCGTTCAACGCGGACCCCGCCGGCGGACCCGCCAAGCGCGATGACCGTGCCAGCGAATCCACGCTGGGCAATCTGGTGGCCGACTCGCTGTTGGAGTCGCTCCAGCCGGCTGAGCTGGGCGCCGCGGAAATCGGCGTCGTCAATCCCGGCGGCCTCCGCAACGAGCTGTACTACGCCCCGGACGGCACCATCACCTACGCGGAGGCCAACTCGGTCCTGCCGTTTGTGAACAACCTGTGGACCACGTCCCTGACCGGTGCGCAGTTCAAGGCACTCCTGGAGCAGCAGTGGCAGACCAACGCCGACGGCACGGTCCCCAGCCGCGCCTACCAGCAGCTGGGCCTGTCCAGGAACGTCAACTACACGTACGACGCTACCCGTGCCGCCGGTGACCGGATCACCTCCATCCGGGTGGCCGGTGCGCTGATCGATCCGGCGAAGTCCTACCGGATCGGGACGTTCAGCTTCCTGGCCACCGGTGGCGACAACTTCCGGGTCTTCCTCGATGGCGCGGACACCAGGGATTCGGGTCTCGTGGACCGGGACGCCTGGATCACGTACCTGCAGGCGCACAACCCCGTGTCGCCGGACTTCGCCCGGCGGACGGTGGCCGTAGTGGACACCATGGCCGCCGAGGTCAAGGCCGGGGACTCCATCATCCTGGCGGTTTCCAAACTGGACCTCACCTCGCTGGGCAGCCCGGTGAATACGTCGCTGGCTGCGGTGTTCACCGACAGCGCCGGGACTGTGACGGATCTTGGCACGGTGCCGGTGTCGGCGGGCGCTGCCGCCGTGAACCTCGCCGTTCCTGCCGGCGCTGCTGCGGGGGCAGGAACCCTGGCGCTCACGGCCGCCGAGTCCGGCACCGTGGTGAAGGCTGCTGTCCAGGTGGCTGCCAGCGGACCCGTTCCGCCGGTCTGCACAGCACCGGTACCGCCCGCCAAGTGGTACGACGTCCTGGGGTGGATCCGTTACGGCGTTGCCTGGATCCAGTACCAGCAGTGCCTGCGCGGCTAATAGCAGACACGCGTTAAACAGACGTGCCCCTCCCCGGCTGAATCAGCTGGGGAAGGGCACCTCTGCGTTTATGCATCAGCCGGGGTGTCAGGCAGGCTGCGGCACGCGGTCCGGCACCTGTGCACGGACTTCGGTAAAGGAGTTTGCCGGGACGGCCAGGCCAAAGTGCTCGCGGAGCGTGCGCCCGGTGTATTCGCGCCGGAACAGCCCTCGGTCCTGGAGGATGGGAACCACCTGGTCCACAAAGATGTCCAGGCCGGAGGGCAGCACGGGCGGCATGATGTTGAACCCGTCCGCGGCGCCGGCCTGGAACCAGTGCTGGATGGCGTCGGCCACCTGCTCCGGCGTTCCCGCGAAGGTCCGGTGCCCGCGGCCCCCGCCGAGCCGGCCGATGAGCTGCCGGACGGTCAGGTGTTCGCTGCGGGCAAGGTTCACCACCAGCGTGTAGCGGCTCTTGGCACCCTCGATCTCATCCTCCGACGGGAGGCCGGCCGGCAGCTGGCCATCGAGTTTCAGGGATTCCGGCGGGACGCGCAGCAGGTTGGCCAGCTGCCGCACCGCGTGCTCCGGCAGGATAAGCTCATCCAGCTCCCGTTCCAGCCTCAACGCCTCCGCCTCCGTGGCCCCGATGACCGGAACGATGCCCGGCAGGATCTTGATGGACTGCGGGTCCCGGCCCGCCGCCGTCGTCCGCCTTTTCAGGTCGGCGTAAAAGTCCTGGGCATCCGCCAGGGTCTGGTGCGCCGTGAAGACCGCCTCCGCGTACCGCGCCGCGAAGTCCTTGCCATTCTCGGACGAACCGGCCTGGACAATCACCGGGTGCCCCTGGACGGACCTGGGCACATCCAGGCCGCCCTCCACCTGGAAATGCGGGCCTTGGTGGTTGACCGGATGCACTCGCGAACTGTCGGCCCACACACCTGCGTCCTTGTCCGCCACCACGGCGTCGTCCTCCCAGCTGTCCCAGAGCCTCTTGGCCACATCCAGGAATTCCGCCGCCCGCTCGTACCGCTGCGAATGGGCTGGCTGGCCGGCGAGGGAGAAGTTCCTGGCGGCCGCGTCCCCCGCCGTGGTCACCACGTTCCAGCCCGCCCTGCCGCCGCTGATGTGGTCCACGGAGGCGAAGCGCCGCGCCAGGTTGTAGGGCTCGTTGTAGGTTGTGGACGCGGTGGCGATCAGCCCGATCCGCTCCGTGACCGCTGCGATGGCGGCGAGCAACACGGTGGGTTCGAGGCTGCCGTAGGGCCGCTGGGCCACGTTGCCGTGCAGCACCGGGGAGTCGGCGAAGAAGATCGAGTCCAGCTTGCCGCGCTCTGCCGTCTGCGCCAGCCGCTGGAAGTGGGCCACGTCCGTGCCGGCGAAGCTGTTGGTCTCCGGCCGCCGCCACGACGCCTCGTGGTGGCCGGTGCTCATCAGGAAGGCGTTCAGGTGCAGCTGCCTGGCGCCGCCAACCGCGGCACTCACGCGCGAACCCCGGCAGTTTCGAGAACCCCGGCTGCTTCGCGGGCAACTGCTTCAGGAACGACGACGGTCTCGGAGTAGGCGGACGAGTCGCCCTTGATGGAGGTGCTGCTGCGTCCGTCGACGCCGCGGGGAAGGTCGCCGGCGATAGTGACGCGGTTGAGCTGGCGGGGCTGGCCGTCGTAGTTGTCCGGGGCGTAGTGCTGGGTGATGCGGTTGTCGAACAGCACCAGCTGGTCCGGCTCCCAGTTAACGCGCACCACGTTCTCCGGGCGGGTGATGTAGGCCTGCAGGAGCCGCAGGATGTCCTTGGACTCCGTGTTGGACAGGCCAACGATCCGCAGCCGCTGCGCGAAGCCCCCAATGAACAATCCGCGCTCCCCGGTCAGCGGGTGGACCCGCACCACGGGGTGGGCGGATTCGAAGTGGATCCTGGTGAACTCCTTGCGCCGTTCGTCGGCGTTGGCGTGTTCGAGGTTCTTGGGCACGGAGTAGTCGTAGTCGTTGGTGTGGATGGCCCAGAGGGTGTCGGCGAAGTTCCGCAGCTCCTCCGGCAGGTCCTGGTAGGCCCCGGCCGAGGACGCGATCAGGGTTTCCCCGCCGTAGCCCGGCAGGGTGATGCTGCGCAGGGTTGAGGCCTGCGGCGGGTTCACCACGAAGGTCACGTCGGTGTGCCAGTTGTTGGCGCTGCCGTTTTCGCTGTCCACGGGCAGGACCGCTGGCTTTCCGTCCACGGAGGCCACTGTGGGGTGGGCCTTGGTGAGCGGGCCGAAGCGGCTGGCGAAACGCACCTGGTCCTCGTCGGTGCGGATGTTCGCTTCCCGGAAGACCAGTGCCTTGTGTGTGTTCAGGGCGGCCCGGAGCTGCGCCACAGTGTCCGGGGACAGGTCTGCGCTGAGGTCCAGGCCGCGGATTTCGGCGCCGATGCGGGAGCTGAGCTTGGTGAACTGGAGCTTGGTTTCGGTGATGACGGTCATGGTGTTTCCTTTGCAGTTCAGAAGGGGCAGTTAGGTGCTTATTGGTTGAGACGCGGAGCGGTCAGCTGTCGGAGCCGACGGCGGTGCGCCAGCGTGAGAAGTGCCGTTCCAGTGCCACGAGTACCGTGTTGACCAGCAGGCCGACGACGGAGACGGTCAGGATGCCGGCGTACATGTCCGGGATCAGGAAGCTGCTCTGCGCGTTGACGATCAGGTAGCCCAGGCCGGCTTTGGCGCCCACCATCTCGGCCGCGATGAGCACCAGGATGGAGGAGGTTCCGGCCATCCTGATGCCGGTGAAGATCGTGGGGACCGCCGACGGCAGGATCACCTTCTGGAAGAGCCGGAAGCTGTTCAGTCCCAGGGATTTCGCGGCCCGGATCAGCAGCGGGTCCACGGTCCGGACGCCGGCGATGGTGTTCAGCAGGACCGGGAAGAACGCGGCGTAGGCCACGATGGTGATCTTCGATTCCTCGCCGATGCCCAGCAGCAGGGTGAAGACCGGCAGCAGGGCCAGCGTTGCCGTGTTGCGGAAGAGCTCCAGCAGCGGGTTGAGGAACGAATTCAGCCAGCCGTACCAGGCGATCAGGAGCCCCAGGACAACGGCGGACACCACGGCGATGCCAAAACCGGACGCCGAGCGGGTCAGGCTGGCCTGCAGATGGCTCTGCAGCTGCCCGTTCTCCAGGAGCTTGGCTCCGGCCGCCAGCACCTCATGCAGCGGCGGCAAAAACACCCGCGTGGCCGGGCTCGCCAGGTACAGCGGACCCACTTCCCACAGTGCCAGGAACAGGACAACGGCGAGCGATTTCCAGCCGGCCCGCCCCGCCTGGTGGGCTGCGGCACCCAGCCGGGCTGCCGGCGTCGGGCGTTGTCCACGCCCTGAACCGGACGGTCCGGATGGTCCGGGCTGCGGCGCTCCGGACTGCAGTGAACGGTCGACGGCGGCGGCCGCCTCTTGCGGTCGGGTCAACACAGTGCTCATCAGGCCGCACTCCTTTCGAGGGGTTGTTCATCGGGGGCGGTGCCGTCCGGGAGGATCTTCCGGTGGCCGGAGTTCTGGGCCAGGCGGACTTCGTCGTGCAGCAGCGACCAGACCTGGTGCCGGTGTTCCACAAAGGCCGGATGCGAGCGGATGTCCGCGTCGCCGTCGCGGTCGGGGATGTTGATGTCCACGATTTCCTTGAGCCTGCCGGGGCGGGCGCTGAGCACCGCTACCCGCTGGCCGAGGTAGACCGCCTCGTCGATCCCGTGGGTGATGAAAACGATGGTTTTGCCCGTGGCCTTCCAGATCCGCAGGAGCTCGTCCTGGAGCTGTTCGCGGGTCTGGGCGTCGAGGGCGGCGAAGGGCTCGTCCATCAGCAGAACGTCCGGCTCATAGGCGAGGCTTCTGGCGATGGCCACGCGCTGCTTCATACCGCCGGACAGTTCATGCGGATAGCGGTCCTCGAACCCGGCAAGGCCCACCAGGTCGAGGAACTCGCTGGCCTTCGCCGCCCTTTCCTTCTTCGACAGGCCCGTGTTCTCGAGGCCGATGGACACGTTCGCCGACGCGGTGCGCCAGGGGAACAGCGCGTACTGCTGGAAAACAACCGCCCGGTCCTGGCCGGGCCCCGTCACTTCCTTGCCGTCCACCAGGACCTTCCCCGAGGTGGGGCGGGAAAGGCCGGCCAGCAGATCCAGGAGCGTGGTCTTGCCGGAGCCGCTGGGGCCCACCAGGGTGAGGAATTCACCGGCAGCTACGTCCAGGCTGAGGTCATCCAAGGCGGTGAGGACGGAAGCTTCCGTCCTGGCGTTCCTGCCCGCCCCCTTGCCCGGCCGGACAGTGAATTCCTTGGTGACACTTCTGAGGCTGATTTTGGGTGTCATCTTCTATCCTTTCGAGGTTGCGGCCGGTGCAGGGGTTTCCAGCAGGTTGAACTCGTTGGTGTAGAGCTTCTTGGTGTCCAGGTCCCCGGTGATGATTCCCGCGGACTTCAGGTAATCGGCCCAGCGGGTGAAGTCCTGGTCCTGGAGCCGGCCGCCCGGCGATGCCACCCCCACGCTCTTCCAGTACTTCAGCGTTTCCGTGCTCTCGTTGCGGCCGCGTTTGGTGATGATTTCCTTGAACTTGGCGATCACCTGCTCCCGCGGTGTGGTGCGCTCCCACTCGATGGCCTTGGCGATTCCGGTGACCACGGTGCGGCTGGTTTCCGGGTTCTTGGCCAGGAAGTCCTTGCGGAGGACGTACTGGCCGGCGTCGAACGGTCCGCCGATCACCCCGACGTCGGTGAACAGGGCCCGTACGCCGCCTTCGGCGAGCGCCCGGTCCTGGAGCACGCCGCCGAGCGTGCCGACGTCCACCTGCTTCTTGCGGAGGGCCACTTCGGTTTCGTTCGGCGGCACCACCACCAGCTGGACCTGCTTGATCTCCTCCGGGGTCAGTCCGCTGTTTTTCAGGTGGGTGTTGATGATGGCTTCGTGGTGGGCGCCCAGGGTGTTCACGGCGACCTTCTTGCCGATCAGGTCCCGGGCCGTCCTGATGGGGCTGCCCTCTTCCACGTAGTAACCGGTGAACGTTTCCTTGTCCTCGCCGTAGTAGTTGATGACGGCCTGGACAGGCGCGCCCGCCTCGATGAGCTTGATGACGGCACCGGTGAACGCTCCGCCGATGTCGGTCTGGTCGGTGGCCACGGACTGGATGCTCTGCGGCCCGCTGGTGGTGTTGCTGACCCACTCGAGCTTGACGTCGCCCAGGTAACCGAGATCCTCCGCCACTTCAACCAAAGCCACGGTGTTGGGCGAACCCTGGTACCGGATGGTTTTTACTTCGGCGCCGGCGCCGCTGCCTCCGGACTGGGCCGTCGCTGCGCCGCCACAACCCGTCAGCACCAGCGACAGCGCCAGGGTTGCGGCGACGGCGGCCGCAGTGCCTGCTGCCTTTCCTGCAGCAGGCACTGCAGCCCTGCCTGCAGCGGGGGCGGTTCGTGCGGATGGCTTTCGGAATTTCATGGCTGGATCTTTCTGCGCTGGAGGTGTGGAACCGGTGATGCGGGTCCGGGCCGGCTGGCTTGTGGCAACCACTAGAACAGAGATGCAGGGGCGGCAAAAGGGCGGGGTTCACAGCGCGAAACCGCACGTCACGGCGGTCCATGGGGCGTAGCAAGGGGCAATCCGGACGCACGAGGCAACGCCGCGTCATCCGCCACAACAGGGCGCAACAATGCGGCCGGGACCGTCGGGGACCGCGACTTTGGGAAGTCATCAAGCTCAACGCCAGGACACGGCGGCTCAACATTTCGGAGTTTTTGGCCAGATAATCGGCGTTGCCGAATGCTCAGGGGACGTTATCTGGACAAAAATTCAGTGGACGCGAGGACGAATATTTCGCTGCGGCGGGGATCCTCAGTGCCCGAGGATCGCCTGCGCGATTTCGTCGGCGTCGCGGAGTGTCCTTTGCCCGCTGGCGTACGTGGGGCCCCCGGGCTGCAGCGCTTCCGCGGCGATGGCAGTGCCCCACTGGGTGGCCGAAAGCTGGAGGCCCAGCACGTAGAGACCCTCGGTCACCGAGCCGTTGGCCGCCACCGGCCGGTACGGGTGCGGCGCAACGTCCAGCCCGGTGGCCTGCACCGGCGCACCTTCCGCCGTCATCATCAGCCGGGGCCGCACCATCCCGTCCGCGAGGAGCTGTTCCAGGAGCGGTGAATCGTTCGCGGACACGCGGTTGGCCGGCGCGAGGGCCTCCACCATGGTCTTCGCCGCCACCGGCGGACCGTTCACCCAGGGCGAGACGGCGGTAAAGCGGCCTGATCGGCGGTCCACGCTGAACCGGGGGTCGGGCCCCACAAAGCTGACCACGCCGGCACGCGCCAGGGCAGCCAGCTGTTCAGCGCGCAGCGCGGGCGGCCCGCTGGCCAGGCCCTCCACAAATGACTCAAACCAGCCCCGCAGGCCGGCCACCCAGGACTCATCGGTGATACCGCCGTCGGCCACTGCCGTTTTCAGCACCGCTCGCCCGTGATGCAGGGCTCCGATGGCCATCTTCACCGGATCCTCCTCGCCCAGTGCGGACCGGCGGGCGTCATCGAGCAGGTACTCGACGACGGCGGCATCCAGTTCAGCGCGCGATCCGAAGGACCTGCCCGCCAGGGGAGACGCGAGGCCCGACAGGTCCAGCCGGTGCCGCGACCCGACGTGCACTGCAAGGACGCTCTCCACCGCGGCCTCCCAGTTGGCGGCGCTGTGGGCATGCGGCCGCAGCGCATCCTCCAGCGCGGCCAGGAACTCGGACGCATCGGGGACGGCCGCAGGCTGCGAGCGCACCAGGGTGGAGTAGTAGGCCCAGAGGGTGTCGCGGTGCAGCAGGGGCCAGAGATCGTGGTCGAAACCCGGGCGGATTCCGGTGGCAGCGAACCGTTCCAGCGCTGCCTCGGTCAGGTACCGCAGGGTGACCGACGCCGGGTAGTAGCCGGCCAGCGCGGCCTTGGCCCGGTACGGGGTGCCGCGGCGGGAGGCTGCAATGATCACGGGCTCCTGGCCGGAAGGCTGATACTCGAGCCGGATTCCGGCGTCGATGAACTTTCCGCCGCGGCCCTCCGTGAGCTGGCCCATCGCGTCGAAGAAGTTCAGCCCCATGCCCCGGACCAGGACCGGTTCGCCTGCCGGAATCGCGGCCCAGTCGACGTCCGCCGGGACGGCCGGGGGGAAGTAGCCCAGGCCCAGCTGAGCGGCCGCTGCCTGGAGTTCCCGCTGTTCCGGGTTCAGCCGGGACGCCAGATGCCCGAGGGCGAGGACCACGGAATCGACCGTGAGGGAACCGCCGCCGGCGAGTCCGACGTCGAACGTTCCGGTACTAAGGGTTGTCCCGCCTGGGGTGCCGTCCCCTTGAGAACCGTCCCCCGGGGCGCCGTCCCCTGGCGTCCCCGCTGTTCCGTCGCGCGACGGGCGCACCGACACGGCCGTCGTTTCGTGGAAATTGACGGTGACGCCGTCGGGCAGTTTTGCCGTCAGCTCGTCCAGCGTGCAGCGCAGGTAGCGGCCGTACAGCGCCCGGCTGGGGAAGTCCCGCGATCCCAAGGCAGCCAGTTCGGACCGCTCGTCCAGTGTCAGGGCAGGCATCGGCTCACGCTGCTGCCGGGCACGCCAGCGGTCGAACGTGGTGCCCGCGACGGGCGGCGCCAGCCGGGGGTCTTCAGGGATGACCGTGGGATAGAAGGATTGGGTGTTCATGAGGTACAGCCGGGACTGGCGGGGCTGCCACACGTGCCCCGGACCCGCCGGATAGGGGTCGATGACGTCGATGTGGAGGGATGCGGGGCCGGAGTGGGCAGCAGCGTGGGCGGCGGCGTGTGCGAGCAGGCGCTCCAGCACACTGGTTCCCCGCGGTCCGGCGCCGATGATGGCTGTCCGGATGCTCTTCGATTTACCCACGGCATCCAGAGTATCGGCATGCGCCGCAGGCACTTGACTTGCTTGCGGCGCGAAAATGTTGTTTGGATGGGGCGCATGACCACCACTGCAGCTGATCAAGCGCCCGGTTCATCGCCCGCCCCCGAACCCACTGACGAGAACGTCTGGCTGGAGGAGATCTACGGCGAGGCACCGCTTGCCTGGGTCCGGGAGCAGAACGCCCGCACCGAGGACCTTTTGGAGGACGCCGATTACGTAGGCCTGGAAGGAAGCATCCTGGAAGTGCTGGACTCCACGGACCGGATCGCCATGGTGGGCAAGCGCGGCGAGTGGTACTACAACTTCTGGAAGGACCAGTCGAACCCGAAGGGGCTGTGGCGCCGCACCAGCTGGGAAAGCTACCTGACGGACTCCCCCGACTGGGACGTGCTGCTGGATGTGGATGCCCTCGCCGCCGCCGAAGGTGAGGAGTGGGTCTTCCACGGTGCCACGTTCCTTCGTCCCGCCGCCGGCGACCCGTACCGCCTCGCGCTGCTGGCGCTCTCCCCCGACGGCGGCGACGCCAACCGCTACCGCGAGTTCGACGTCGGGACCCGCACCTTTGTTGACCAGGCCGACGGCGGCTTCGACCTGCCGACGGCGAAGGGGAACGTTTCGTGGCTGGACGCGGACACGCTGCTGGTCGCCTCCACGGCCGGGGACCTGCCGCGGACCGCATCCTCGTATGCCCGGACGGCTGTCACCCTGCGACGCGGCGAGGCCCTCTCCGCGGCCGCCCGGCTTTTTGAGGTGCCCGAGGACCACATGATGGCCGTGGTGGCGCACGACTCCACTCCGGGTTTCGAGCGCACGTTCGCCGTGGACTACATCGATTTCTACAACCGCAGCACGTTCATCCGCTGGGACGACGCCTGGCTCGAGATCGATGCGCCGACAGATGTTAACCTCAGTGCGCACCGCGAATGGCTCCTGTTCCGACCTCAGCAGGACTGGTCCCTTGAGGGGAACACGTACCCCGCCGGGTCCCTGTTGGCCGCGAAGTTCGAGGACTACCTTGCCGGGGCGCGGGATCTCTTGGTGCTGTTTACGCCGGATTCGCACACGTCGCTGCAGTCGTGGAGCTGGACGCGGAATTTCCTGCTGCTGAACCTGCTGCGGGACGTCTCGTCCGAAATCCGGGTGCTGGATCCCTCTGTTCCCGGCATT
>NZ_JAKFFD010000057.1:0-2862 GCF_036675385.1 Pseudarthrobacter sp.
GCGCCTGGGCAAGTTCGCCGAGCGCATCACGGAGACCCTCGAGTCCGAGGACGTTGCCGCGTTCCGCGACCTCATCTCCTCCTACGAGGAAGAGCACAACGTGCCGGCTTCGGAGATCGCTGCCGCGCTGGCCGTGATGGCCCAGGGCGGTCAGCCTCTGCTGGTCAAGGAACTGGCCGCAGCTCCCGATTTCCAGAAGCGCGAGCGCTCCAAGGACGGCTTCGGCTCACGTGGCCCCACCCGTACGCTCACCGAGGGCAACGCCACCTACCGGATCGCCGTCGGACGCCGCCAGCGCGTTATGCCGGGTTCCATCGTGGGCGCCATTGCCAACGAGGGCGGCATTTCCTCGGCCCAGATCGGCGGCATCGACATCCGTGCGGACCACTCCCTCGTGGAGCTCCCGGCGGACCTCAGCGCCGACCAGCTGAAGGCTCTGTCCCGCACCCGGATCGGCGGCGAGCTGATCCACCTCGAGCTGGACAACGGCCGCAAGCCCTCCGGTGACGGCGAGCGTGGCGGTTACCAGGGCAACCGTGGCGGCGGCGAGCGTGGCGGTTACCAGGGCAACCGTGGCGGCGGCGACCGCGGCGGTTACTCCGGTGGTGGCGACCGTGGTGGTTACTCCGGCGGCGGCGCCGGGGGCGGCGACCGTGGCGGCAACTTCAAGGGCAACGGCGGGTTCAAGAAGGAATTCCGCAAGACCGACGGCGAGCGTAGCTCCGCTGACCGCGGCGGCCGCTCCTTCAGCGACCGCAACGAGCGCAGCGTGGGCACCGACGCGGCACGCAAGCCGCGCACCGAAGGCGGCTTCAAGCCCCGCAACAAGTGGTAACCACAGCGTCCTAAAGTGAACTGGGAACGGGCCGGCTTCTTGCCGGCCCGTTCTGCTTTAAGGTTGCTGCTTAAGTTGGCTTGGTCACATCCCCTCAGGGATCCGTCTCCGGGCCGGTTCAAGGGCCGTCCGGAGGGCGCCGAAAGCCCGGATTTCCGGCACTTTTGGCGCCGCGGGCGTCGTTCTGGAGCCGATTTGTTGGTGGCCAAATCTTCCGGTAGAGTATTTACTCGTTGCCCCCCTAGCTCAGTGGTAGAGCGCGTTCTTGGTAAGAACGAGGTCACCGGATCGATTCCGGTGGGGGGCTCTGGATGAGGGCCTGTGTCAAGGCGGTTTTTGACCGGCTTGGCGCAGGTTTTTCTCATTCGTGGCGGTGTAGCTCAGTTGGTTAGAGCGCACGACTCATAATCGTGAGGTCGGGAGATCGAGCCTCCCCACCGCTACAGGCTAAGCCCTCGGAATCCTTGAGATTCCGGGGGCTTTTCTGTCTTGAATGACGACTCACGTAACAGAGGCGTCTCCCAGATTCTCTGAGGGGTGGCTGTAAATGGCTGCTCCCGGAAGGGGGCTGGGCTGTCGTGGCCACGGTAGCCCCTCGGTGGCCCTCTACGGCCCCATCGTCTTGGTGTGCCGCGGATCGTACCGTCCGTCGAATTATGGCCTTTAGATCGCCTAAAGCGCCCAGGTCGGCTGCCACCATTAAGAACCCTCAGCCGTCTGGACCGGGCCTACAACCGCAACATGGTTGCAGTGGCCCACACCAAGCGCGGTGAGCAGTCGACGGCAGACGCTGCATCCCACTACCTGCCGCTGGTCCGGGCAGCCGCCAGCCGGGCCGTCGACACCACTGCGGATGCCTTCAAGGTCGGCATCGACGGCAAACCCTCGACAACCGGGGCGTCCCTGAGTCCACAGAACGGGTCCGGACCCGAACGGAATGACCAGATGGTCTGTGCAGGTCGACTGAATCAGCCGGCGGCCCAAGGGTGGCCGCGGTTCCCGGAGGGCCGGCGCTGACGCGACGCTTACGCACGGCGTTGCCACACCTATCGGCTGGAAGACGGTCGCCGACCTCACCGTGGGTGACTTGGTTGGGATGTCACGCAAGACGACGCATGCGGCCACTATGAGCCGCTAAACCTTCTGTGGTGGGCATAGCTGCTCATCCTTGCGGTGTTGATCCTGACGGACCGCCAACAGGGCTCGTGGATCTATGCGGCAATTGCCTCTACGTCTACCTGGTGCAGGTGCCGCTGAGACGAAGGATGGCTTGGCGCGGGCCGGGGAAGACCCCCGTTTGCCTCGCGCCATTGCCCGGCATAGCAAGAACGGTCAGGCCGTTTGCAAACTACAGCACGGCCCGCATCTTAGTAAGGGACAAGAGGACAGCCCTGCCATCGCCAAAAATAGGGAGCAGGAAGATGATGTGACCCATGTACCAGAATGCCAGATTAGAACCGAGCAGCCATAAGCCGGCGCCTATCACGAAGCAACCGACGGGGCCGATTAATCCGACGGCTATCACTTGGAGCGGGCTGAGACTACCACGGGGATGAACGGAGAAACGAGTCCACGACGCTGTTACATCTATTCCCTCAACAGACGGGTACCTAGTCAACAAGACAATATGTCCCGCCTCATGCAGAAGATAGGAACCACCAAAGCCAAAGACCACATGGACGGCCAACTCTGCAGACAGCCCCACCAAGATGGAATCATTAGCTGATAAGCCAAAGATTATGCCTACAACAGGAAAGAACGCTGCGACCGCAGCCCACAAGCCCACATGTAGTCCAAGTATCCTGACTGCGCGCGCCGTCGGCATATAAGCCGAGTCGCTACGAACTCGCCTGTGCAATAAGCGACGCACGGTACCGACGGAGTCTGGCAACTACAAGAATAACGGCAAAAATGAAAAGGCTGCATATAAGCCAAACCGTCGCAATGCTAGTCCACGAACTTATCCCCAGCGACATGCCGATGCTGCCGCTGGGTGACGTCGTGGAGCTGAAGAAAACGCCACCAAA
>NZ_JAKFFD010000051.1:0-2855 GCF_036675385.1 Pseudarthrobacter sp.
AGGGCGACGTCGCCCGTGTTCTCGGTGACCTGGTCAAGGGCTACCCGCAGGGTCTGCGCGAGTCCAAGAAGCTGCTCAACCACGACCTGGTCGCCCGTATCGACGCACTTGGCGAGCAGGTTGCGGCCCAGTCGGCAGCCTTGTTCGGCAGCGACGAAGCCCGCGAAGCGATGACGGCATTCCTGAGCAAGAAGTAGCGCTTCAGCCAGGCCTCAGTTGATTTTCTTTGGCGTGAGCCGGTCGGTGGTGGTGCCGTCGCCGAGGCGTCCGCTGGTGTTGCTTCCCCAGCAGTAGGCGTAGCCGGTGGTGTGGCGGGCGCAGGTGTGGGCGACGCCGGGGGTCACGTTGGTCCAACTGGTGGAGGTGCCGACCTTTGTTGGGGTGAGCCGTTGAGATGTGGTGCCGTCCCCGAGTCGTCCGCTGCCGTTGAACCCCCAGCAGTAGAGGGAGCCGGTGGTGTGGCGGGCGCAGGAGTGGTAGCCGCCGGTGGCAATGGCGGTCCAGTTGGTGGAGGTGCCGACCTTCTTGGGCGCATGCCGGTTCGTGGTGGTGCCGTCGCCAAGCTGTCCGTTTCCGTTGTGCCCCCAGCAGTAGACCGAGCCGGAGTTGTGGCGCGCGCAAGTGAAATAGATGCTGGCGTCAACACTGCTCCAACTGGTGGAGGTGCCGACCTTCTTCGGGGTGGTTCGAGTCGTAGTCGTGCCGTCGCCGAGCTGACCGTACGTGTTGAGTCCCCAGCAGTAGAGGGAGCCTGAGGAGTGGCGTGCGCAGGTGTGGCGGCCGCCGGTGGTGACGGCGGTCCAGTTGGTGGAGGTGCCGACCTTCTTGGGCGTGGTGCGGTCGGTGGTGGTGCCGTCGCCGAGCATCCCGCCCTGGTTGCTGCCCCAGCAGTAGAGGGAGCCTGAGGAGTGGCGTGCGCAGGTGTGATTGTCGCCGGCGGTGACGGCGGTCCAGCTGGTGGAGGCGCCGACCTTCGTGGGCTTGTACCGGTGGGTGATGACGCCGATTCCGAGTTGTCCGAATTCGTTGTCTCCCCAGCAGTAGAGGGAACCGGAGTTGTGGCGGGCGCAGGTGTGACTGTCTCCGGAAGCGACGCTGGTCCAGTTGGTGGAGGTGCCGATCCTCGTAGGTGTCGTGCGGTCGGTGGTGGTGTCGTCTCCAACCTGCCCGTCAGAGTTTTCTCCCCAACAGAACAGGGCGTGGTCGGTGCGGATTGCACAGGTGTGCTCGCCGCCGGCACTGATCGACAACCACTTGGGGGTGCTGGCCTGGGCGGATCCAGCAGCAGTGAGTGACATCACGGCGGTCAGCGCCATCGCTGCGGTGATTCGAAGAATGTTCCTCATGTCCATGCCCGTCCCTTAGCTGATCTTGGTCGGTGTTGATTTGTCTACGTAGCTGCCGATCCCGAGTTCGCCGTCGTCGTTCTGTCCCCAGCAGTACGCATAGCCCGACGAATGGCGAGCGCAGGTGTGGAATCCGCCTGCAGCGGCGCTCGTCCAGTTGGTGGAGGTGCCGACCTTCTTGGGAGTGAGCCTCTGGGTGGTGGTGCCGTCACCGACCTGACCTTCGGAGTTTCTTCCCCAGCAGTACAGAGAGCCGGAGGTGTGGCGGGCGCAGGTGTGATAAATGCCGCCGGCGACACTCGTCCAGTTGGTGGAGGTGCCGACCTTCTTGGGTGTGAGCTTGTTGATGACTGTGCCGTCGCCGAGTTGTCCGTAACCATTGTGTCCCCAGCAGTAAAGAGAGCCGGAGCTGTGGCGTGCGCAACTGTGATAATCACCCGTGTTGATGCTGGTCCAGTTGGTGGAGGTGCCGACCTTCTTGGGTGTGAGCGACCCGGCGGTCGTGCCGTCGCCGAGTTGTCCGTTGCTGTTGTTTCCCCAGCAGTAGACAGAGCCGGAGGTGTGGCGTGCGCAGGTGTAGTAGGTGCCAGCGTCAACGCTGCTCCAGCTGGTGGAGGCGCCGACCTTCTTCGGCGTGAGACGAGTTGTGATGGTGCCGTCACCGAGCTGCCCGTATTGGTTGAATCCCCAGCAGTAGATGGATCCGGAGTTGTGGCGTGCGCAGGTGTGATAGCCGCCGGCAGTGACGGCGGTCCAGCTGGTGGAGGTGCCGACCTTCTTGGGGGTGAGCCGGTCGTCGGTGGTGCCGTCCCCGACTTGACCCAGGTTGTTGTATCCCCAGCAGTAGAGGGATCCGGAGCTGTGGCGTGCGCAGGTGTGATCAACGCCGGCTGCGACCGCGGTCCAGCTGGTGGAGGTGCCGACCCTCTTGGGGCTGGTTCGCTCGGTGTTGGTGCCATCCCCGAGCTGTCCGTTGCTGTTGTCTCCCCAACAGAAGAGCGCGTGGTCGGTGCGAATTGCGCAGGTGTGGTCACCGCCTGCACTGATCGACAACCACTTGGGGGTACTGGCCTGGGCCGCCCCACTCGCAAACAGCGATGTCGCGACGGTCATCAATAGTGCCGCAGTGATCCGAACGATGGTCTTCATGTGAACTCCTCGAGGGAGGTGCTCCAACTGGCGATTCTGTGACCGTGCTGCTCAGTTGGTGAAGGTCCTTGCTGGCCCGATTTCGGGGTAGCCCGATAGTAGGGGCAGAACTCCATATTTGGACAGCAAAGTCTGGAACTACGTTTTGACGGCTACGGGGCGCCGCACAAGATTGGGTGGCGACCCGACCTCGACCTGCGCGTAGTTGTGTGGAGTCCGCCACCTGAGAGCCGCCTACGGAATAGATCACCCACCGCCTAGACTTATGAGTTCGACAAACGGCAAAGGGGCTGGGGTGACGACACACAGCGCTGAGCACATTGCTCAGCAAGAAGTCGCTGCCGAGCAGGCCTACGTCGA
>NZ_JAKFFD010000225.1:0-2841 GCF_036675385.1 Pseudarthrobacter sp.
CTGTGTCCGCCGAAGCCAAAAGCGTTCACCAGGCCGGCGGGGGCGGAGCCGGCCGCCAGCGTGTGGGCATTTTCAGTGACGATGTTCAGGTTCACTTCGGGGTCCAGCGCCTCGACGTTCGCGGTTCCGGGGAGCTGTCCGGTTTGCAGGGCCTGGACCACCACAACCGCCGCGAGCGCACCGGCGCCGCCCAGGAGGTGGCCGGTGTGGCCCTTGGTGGACGTCACGGGCACGTCGGCACCGAAAATGGCGTTGATGGCCTGGGCTTCAAGCCGGTCCCCTACCGGGGTGGAGGTGGCGTGCGCATGGACGAAGCCGATCTCCGAAGCCTGCATTCCGGCCGACTCGAGGGCCTTCTGCATGACCCGCCGCTGCATGGCCGGGTCCGCCGCCACGATGTCGTTGGCGTCGGAGGTTACCGCCCCGCCGGCCACTGCGCCGAGGATGGCGGCGCCGCGCGCCAGGGCGTGGGCTTCACTCTCAAGCACCACAATGCCGGCGCCTTCCGCGAGGACAAAGCCGTCGCGGCCGCCGTCGAACGGGCGCGACGCGAGCTGGGGTTCGCCGTTGCGCGTGGAGAGTGCCCGGATCTGGGAGAAACCGGTGATCACCAGGTCGTTGACGGAAGCGTCCACGCCGCCGGCAATCACGACGTCGGCCGCGCCGGAGCGGATCATTTCGGCGCCCTGGACAATTGCTTCCGCGCCGGACGCGCAGGCGCTGACCGGGGTCCGGGCTCCGCCGCGGGCGCCGAGGTCAATGGAGACCCAGGCCGCGGGGCCGTTGACCATAAGGCGCGTGAGGGTGTGCGGCGAGACCCGGCGCGGGCCGCCGCTGGCGAGCGCACGGTGCTGTTCGAGGGTGGAGCCCAGGCCGCCATAGGCGGAGCCGATCACCACGGCGAACCGTTCGGGGTCGACGTCGGGCGCCCCGGCCTGCTGCCAAGCCTCGCGGGCAGCCACCAGCGCCAGTTGCCCGCACCGGTCCATCCGCTTCAGCTCGCGCGTGGTGAGGTGCTCCGAGAGATCGGCCGTGACCTGTCCGGCGATGCGCACGGGCAGTTGTTCCGCCCAGTCCTCGTCCAGTGCGGCGATGCCGGACTGTCCCGCCAGCAGGCCGGTCCAGGTTTCCGCCACAGAGGAGCCGAGCGGGTTGATGGTGCCGGCGCCGGTGATCAGCGCGCGGGGTTGGTCTGCAGGCATTGGACGCTACTTTGCGGGGTTGTGGGTGCCGATTGGCACCAGGGTCAGATCGGGGTGGTTCTTCTCGATCCGGCGCAGGGCCCAGACGTCGTTGAACAAGGCGAGGTATTCGCCGTCGGACCTCAACATCACCTCGGCGCCGGGCACGTTGGCCAGCGCGGGCATGGCGTCCGCCGTCGAAATCCTGGCGATGGAGTACGGCAGGCGTTCGAGCCGCATGGGGGCGCTGAAGTCATGCGCCATGCGGTCCTCCACCACCTCGAACTGCATGGGGCCGACGGCGGCAAGCACCGGCGCCTGGTCGCCGCGGACGTCGGAGCGGAGCACCTGGATGACGCCCTCGTGCTCGAGCTGCTCGATGCCGCGGCGGAACTGCTTGAACTTGCTGGGGTCCTTGGACCGGGCCACCTGGAAGTGTTCAGGGGCGAACAGCGGGATTGCCGGGTACTCCACCGCGCCTTCGAGGAAGAGGCTGTCGCCCACGCGAAGTGTGGAGGCGTTCACCAGGCCCACGACGTCGCCGGGGTAGGCCTCGTCGATGACCTCGCGTTCGCGGCCGAACACCTGCTGGGCGTACTTGGTGGCGAAGGACTTTCCGGTGCGGGTCTGGGTGACCACCATGCCGCGTTCAAAGACTCCGGAACAGACGCGGATGAAGGCGACGTGGTCGCGGTGGGCCTTGTTCATGCCGGCCTGGACCTTGAAGACAAAGCCGGAGAAGGACGATTCAACGGGGCGCGGGCTGCCCTCAACGTCGGGGCGGGGTGCGGCGTGCGGCGCGAAATCGACCAGGGCGTCCAGCAGTTCCTTCACGCCGAAGTTCAGGGCGGCGGAGCTGAACAGGATGGGGGTGGCGGTGCCCGCATGGAAGGCTTCGACGTCGAATTCGAGGTTGGACTCGATGACCAGCCCGGCTTCGTCCACGGCGTCGGTCCAGTTGCTGCCCTGCGTCTCCTCGGCCTCTTCCGGCGTGAAGTACTCGGTCAGCGCGATGTTGGCGCCGGAATTGTTGCGCTGGAAGCGGGCGAAGCGGTCCTGGCGGAGGTCCCAGACACCGCGGAAGTCACCGGAGATGCCCACGGCCCAGGTCAGCGGCATCGGCTGCAGGCCCGTGCGCTCAGTGAGCTCGTCCATCAGCGCCAGGGCGTCCAGGCCGGGCCGGTCCCACTTGTTGATCACGGTGATGATGGGCAGGTTGCGCGCCTTGCAGACCTCGAACAGCTTCATGGTCTGCGTTTCCAGGCCCTTGGCGGCGTCCACGAGCATCACTGCGCAGTCGACGGCGGCCAGGACCCGGTAGGTGTCCTCGGAGAAGTCCGCGTGGCCGGGGGTATCCAGCAGGTTGATGACGGTGTCCCGGTAGGAGAACTGCAGCGCGGCGGAGCTGATGGAGATGCCGCGGTCCTTCTCCATCTGCATCCAGTCCGAGACCGTTTCCTTGCGGTTGGCCTTGCCGCTGGAGGCCCCGGCGGTGCCGATCACCTTCGCGTGCAGTGCCAGCGCCTCGGTGAGGGTGGACTTGCCGGCGTCGGGGTGCGAAATGACAGCAAAGGTCCGACGCCGGGCCGCCTGTTTGTGAATCTCGTTGACCCGGGCGGGGCTAAGGACATCTTGGGACACGGTGCTACTTTCGCTGCGG
>NZ_JAKFFD010000018.1:0-13784 GCF_036675385.1 Pseudarthrobacter sp.
ACCGCGCGCTGCAGCACGCACGGCCTCGATGATGCGGTCCCCGGCCGTGTCCTTCAGGAGATAGCCCACCGCCCCTGACTCCACGGCGCGCATGATGTCGGAGTCGTCGTCGTACGTGGTCAGGACCAGCACCTTGGTCTCAGGGAACCGGTCCCGGATCTGCGCGGTGGCGCCGGCGCCGTCAAGGACGGGCATGCGCAGGTCCATGAGTACGACGGCGGGGCGCAGCCGGCTGACGGCGTCCACCGCCTCCTGGCCGTTGGCCGCGGCGGCCACCACGTCAATGCCGTCCGCGGTGTCCAGCAGCGCGGCCAGGCCGCTCCGGACCACGGGGTGGTCATCTGCGAGGACCACCGTCACAGTTTCCGGGGCGCTCATGCCGTGGCTCCGGGCACGGTGACGTCGGTGCGGGCTCCCGGCCCGGAGTCCGTGGCGCCGGGCCCTGGAGCCTCGGTGGGGACCTCCGCCATCAGCCGGGTGGCGCCGGGCGCGGAAGTGACCTGGAGCCGGCCACCGATTTCGTCCAGCCGGGCAGCCATCGATTTCAGCCCGAATCCCTGGTGGTCCGCCGCGACGTCGAACCCCTGCCCGTTGTCTGTGACGGTCAGCCGGAGCAGCGGCGGGTCGCCGGCGGGGATATCCATCAGTACGTCCGCCGCTGTGGCTCCGGAATGCCTGCGGACGTTGTTCAGGGCTTCCTGGGCCGTCCGGAGCAGTGCCACCTGCTGTGTGGACGGCAGCGGGGGCAGGCTGTCGGGCAGCTCCACGGTCAGCCGGATGCTGTCCAGGTGGAGGGTGTCCGGCAGCCGCTTCAGTGCCGCCAGGAGGTCTCCGCCCTGGACATCGGAGGGGACGCCGGAGGCCACCAGGGCCCGCGCTTCCGCGAGGTTATCCCGGGCGGTCCGCGAAATGGCGGTGAGGCTGCGCACGAGACCTGCCGGGGCTTCCGGTTGTGCCCTGAGCTGGGCCTGCGCCGCTTCGGAGAGCATGGCGATGGAGGTGAACCCCTGGGCCAGGGTGTCGTGGATTTCCCGTGCCATCCGCTCACGCTCAGCCAATGCACCGCGTGCCTGTTCCGCGTTGTTCAGCTCGTGGCGGGTGGCCTCGAGCTCGGCCAGCAGCTCGGCACGCTGTTCGCTTTGCTCTATGACTTTCGAGATCCAGAGTCCGATCATGCAGCTGGCCACAAACGAGGTCACCAGCTGGGCCGTGATGCCGTAGACCTCCGTGCCCGCGAGTCCCCAGCGGCTGATCTGGCCAACGGCCACGCCGACGCACAGCACGGCGGTGGCTGCCACGCCCTGGCGCTGCGAGGACGTGAACATCCAGACCTGCGGGAAGGCCACAAACAGCAGGACCCCGGCGCCGTCGAACACAAAGGACAGGAACACCACCACCGCCACCAGCAGCGCCACGTAGATGGTGGGCCGCAGTGTCCGGAGATCCCTGGTCCGGGTCAGGAACGGGTATGCGGCCCCGAGGAGCACCAGCGCACCAATGACCAGGGGCGTCCCGGAATGGCGCTCGTCGCCGAACAGGGCGAAATAGGACACGCAGGCCAGCGCGGCGTAGAAGCCGGCATGCCACCAGACCATGGAGGTGGTCCATACGGACCGTGCCGGCAGCAGCCGCTCGGTCCGTCCGCTCATATAGCTCATGGCTGCACCCTATCCGCGTGCCGCCGAGCCACCAAGATCAACGATTGGTGAGGCCCGGCACCGGCTACTTCTGCGGCGGCCACTTGAACGCCAACCGGGCAAGCACGGCACCCGCGGCCACCCAGATGCCCAGGACCAGGAACGTCAGCGGCAGGTTGTAGGTGCCGCCGGGCTCCACGGCTTCAAAGCCGGCAGGAAGGAAAACAGACCTGAAGGCGCTCGCCGTCCAGCGCAGCGGGAAGAAATTGGTCACGGACTGCAGCCAGTCCGGAAGCTGCGAGAACGGGAAGTATACGCCCGACGTGAAGGACAGGAGCAGTACGGGCAGGACGGCCAGGGTGGACGCGCTTTGTGCCGACTTGGGCAAGGCCGTGAACGCGATGGCCACGGTGGCCCAGGCTGCCGTGGCCAGGATCATCAGCAGCGCCACCAGGCCCCACTGCGCGGCGTCCCGGGGCAGCGGGACGCCGAACAGGACGGCCGCCGCGAACAGCAGGAGAACAGTCTGGGCCACGATCAAGTAGAGCGTCTGGCCTGTTTTCCCGATGAAGTACGACGCTGCGGGCAATGGCGTACCGGCCAGCCGCTTCACCGTGCCGTTGAAACGCTCGGTGGCCACGTAGCTGCTGAGGTTCTGGAACCCGCTCAGGATGGTGCTCAGCGCAAGCATTCCGGGCAGATAGTAGTGCGCCGGGGTGATGCCGCCCTGCCCGTCCGGGCCGGCCCCGAAGACCGGCTCATCACCGAAAACTGTTCCAAACAGGGACATCATCAGGATCGGGAAGAAGAGAACCAGGACCAGAGATAGCACGTCACGGTTAAATAGTTTGATCTCCAGCAGGACCCGGCCAAGTCCCAGGCGCAGGACTGATGGGCGCCAGGCCGGACGGCCGGTGGTGGGGGAGACGGATGCGGGGACTGCTGTGTTCATCGGAGGGCTCCTGAAACGGACGATGCTTCCGTAGATCGTGCGGCGGATGGTTCGGCAGAGGGTTCGGCGCCGTCGGCGGCACCGATCAGCTGGAGGTAAATGTCCTCAAGGCTGGGACGGACGACGGCGAGCTCCGCCGGCTCTAACGCGCCGCCGTCGGACAGCGACGCGACCAGGGAAGCCGGCTGCTCGGTCACCACTTCGCGAAGGCCGGAAGCATCCCGCCACCGGACTCGGGGAACCCGGAGGCCCGGGCCGCCGATCTCCTGCGGGCTGCCTTCGGCGATCAGACGCCCGTGGTTGATGACGCCGATCCGGTCCGCCAGCTGCTCGGCCTCGTCCAGGTAATGCGTGGTGAGGACAATGGTGGTGCCGCCGCTGCTCAGCTGGCGGATGAGGTCCCAGAATTGCCGACGGGCTTCCGGATCGAATCCTGTGGTGGGTTCGTCCAGGAACAGGACTTCCGGGTTGCCGATGACGCCCAGCGCCACGTCCAGCCTTCGCCGCTGGCCGCCCGAAAGGGTTGAGATCCGGACGCCGCCCTTGCCGCCGAGTCCCACGGCCTCAATGACCTCGTCCACCGGCCGGGGCGTTGGGAAACAGGAAGCCAGTGACCGCAGGGCCTCGGAAACCCTGAGTTCCCCGGAGTCTGTGGCCTCCTGGAGCACAATGCCGATCCGGGCGCGGAAGGACGGGGCCGCCTTCCAGGGGCGCGTTCCCAGAACCATGACTTCGCCGCTGTCAGGTTTCCGGTGGCCTTCCAGTATCTCGATGGTGGTGGATTTGCCGGCGCCGTTGGGGCCCAGGAGGGCATAGGTCTCGCCGGCATGGATGGTGAGGTCCAGCTGGTCCACGGCCGTGAGGGTCCCGCCTTTGGGCAGGCCGTACGTTTTGTTGAGGCCGCGCACGGTGATGGCATCAGGGGATTGCCGCTGCCCGGGGATGAGGGAAGTGTTCATGCTTCCAGCGTTGCAGTCCCGGGGTTCCGGTCAACAGGTCCGGCCGGTTGAATCTGTTGTCCACCGGCCGGTGGACAAGGACAGCAGAAAGGCCCCCGCTCCGGGAAGGATTCTCCGGGGAGCGGGGGCCTTGCGGTTCCTGCCTGAGCTCAGCTGATGGAGCGGCGGTCCAGGAAGTTCTGCAGCGGGATGGAGTCCTGCTGGTCAGGAAGGACCAGCCACGCTGCGATGTAGAGGACGACGGCGGGGCCGGGGAGGAGGCAGAAGACCAGGAAAGCGATCCGGACGAATGCCACATCCACGTTGAGCTTTGCTGCAATGCCGCCGCACACACCTCCCAGCCAGCGTTGGGGTCCACGTTTCAGGCCGAAGCCCCTGACGATGCTGAAGAACTTGTCCATGGTTCAAGACTTCCCTGTTGTGGGTTCATTGTCACGCTTTCGGGCCGAAAGCAGCCCGCCGATCACCAGGGCGGCGCCGGCGCCTATCATCAGGCCGATCAGTACGTAGGTGCCGTTCAGGGTTACGATGCCCAGCTGGGCGATGATGATCAGGGCGGCCAGCGCCATCACGATGAGGCCCCAGACTACCGTTCCCACCCGTGTGCGTGTGGGTCCGGCCGCGTCGGTGTGCACCGTCGTCGGGGTTTGCGGGGTAGACGAATCCGGTGCCGGATCGAAGCTGCTCATGTCAGTTTCCTTCCCTGATGGTGACGTTGCTGAGGGTGCCGTCGATCCGGATGATCAGGTGGCCGCCTGGCTTGTCGGTGTTGTAGCTGGTTTCCTGGGAGGTAATGCCGCCCCTGTGGTTGGTGCCTTGGTTGAGGTTCCCCAGCGTCATGTCTGCCCTCACGTCCACGGGAATGTTGTTGGGGAGGATCACAGTGACGTTGCTTGCCGTGATGTCCAGTGGAACCACGACTTCTGAGTCCAGCGGGGCTTGCGCGGCCAATTGTGTGAGGTCAACGGTTCCCCGGCCGCCGGTGACGCTGAAGCCATCGGCCGCCTGCTGCTGGCTCGCCGGCGCCCAGTCGACCTGGGTGAAGCGGACCCTGTCGCCGTTGCCCACAACGTTGAAGATGCCGCCAATCACCAGGGCAACAACGGCGAAGAAACCGAGGATTCCGGACGTCCTGCCGCGCAGGCCAGCGATCAGGATGCCCAGGCCCAGGACGGCTGCACCGCTGGCCCAGACGATCGCGTTGGCGGCGTCGCCGAGGTTGATCACGTTGCCGGCGTCCAGGGCTTTGAGCCCGCCACCGACCAGGAGCGCTGTTCCGGCGGTTATGGCTACTGCCGGGGCGCCGGGGCCGGAGGGGCGGATCTTGGGTGCGCGTGCCGGGCCCTGCGGTGGCTGGTAGCCGCCGTAGGCACCGCCGTCGCTGCCGCCCCCACCGTAGCTGCCGCCGCCGTAAGTGTCGCCGCCGTAGGGCGGGTTGACGCTCGACGGCGGGACCGGAAGGTAAGGTGCGCTGCCGGACGCGCCGGACGTGCTCGACGTGCGGGTAGAGGCCGAATCCGTGGCCGCAAACGGCGAGGCATAGGGGGTTGTGGGGTCGGCCGGGTAACCGGAGTTTGCGCCGGCCGGCTGCGGTGCGGCGTTCATGGGAGCTCCATTCCGGGCCTTGCTGCGTTGGGTCAGGTAGTAGATGAAGTAGATGGCGCCGCCCACCCAGAAGACGGTCCAGAGGAATCCGCCGAAGCCGTTGCGGCTCCAGCCCCAGAACCCGCCGCCCAGCCCCGTGAGCCCCACCACGGTGGTGATCAGGGCGCCTGTCATGCCGCTGGACCAGCGGCCGGCGCCGGCTTCCTGGACGTGGATGCGCCCGTCGGGTTCGGGAAGGAATGCCCAGGCCAAGCCGTAGAGCAGGACGCCGATTCCGGCGAAGAGGGTGAGGACAATGAAGATGCCGCGGACAATCAGCGGATCGATGCCCATCCGGTGCGCGATGCCGCTGGAGACACCGCCGATCCACCGGTCGCGTCCGCGCTGGATACCGTGACTCCGGACCCAGGTGAAGAAGTCACCGGACTGGCCCGGTGCTTTGGCGCTGGCATACGGGCCGGAGTACGGGCCTGAGTAAGGTCCGGCATACGGGCCGGCATTGGGGCCGGCATTGGGACCGGCGGTCGGGGGTGTGTCCTGCGAAGCAGCCGGGGGTGGCAGCAGGGGTTCGGTCGGCTGGTCCGGGTCGCGTGGGGGGAGCGGTTCCGTGGGCTGGCCGTCATCGGGGGTGGGGGTCTGGGAGTTCATACTTCGATCCTGCCGTCCGGGGCGGCGCAGCTCTACTGGGGAACACCCTGACTCGCCCCTGAGTTACCCCCGGTTCAGGCCGGAATCTGGTCCGGGGAACCCTGATCCGTGCTTGGATTGACACATGACCACCGCCCTCACCCGCCCACCGCTTGTCCGCAGCAGCGACCGCGTCATCGCGGGCGTCTGTGCCGGCCTCGCGGCGCATCTGGGCTGGCCGGTGAAAAGCGTGCGGATCGGCATGGCGCTCGCGACCCTCGCCGGCGGCGCCGGGTTGGCGTTCTACGCGTGGCTGTGGATCATGGTCCCCACCGCCGACGAAAGCGCCCGCCGCAACGCCAGGCGTCCGGCGTCGCCCATTGCGCCGGCCGTCAGCCTTGACCCGGCATTCCGCGCCGGGCCGCCCTCGGCCGCTCCCTGGTGGGGAAATCCCGACGCCGGTGCTGACGCCCCGGGGGTTTCCCCGGGCGGGCCCGCCGCCGGCTACGGGTCGAGCTACGGGGCCCCCGTGCGGCCGCCGTGGTTCCGGGTCCGCAGCATGCGCTATGGCAAGGAGATTCTGCTGGGCGCCGGACTCCTCCTCGTGGCGGGCATCATGATTGCCCGGCTCCTGGGCGTGGACGTGCCCCTGGAGACCCTTATCCCCGCGGCTGCCGTGCTGGGCGGTGCAGCCATCGCCTGGATGCAGCTCGACGAAACCCGCCGCGCGGGGCTCGTGGACAAAACCAAGGCCGATCAGGCAGGCGGCTGGGCGCGCCTGGCCGCCGGTCTGGCGCTGGTGGTTGCCGGCGTGCTGGTGATGGTGTCCGGTTCCGGATCCTGGGAACAGACCTGGCTGGCGCTGCTGGCATCGGTGGCGGTGCTGGGCGGCGTGGTGCTGGTACTTCTTCCGTGGGCCCTCAAATTCTGGCGGGACCTGGAAACTGAGCGGGCGGGCCGTATCCGTGAAACGGAGCGGGCCGAGATCGCTGCCCACCTGCACGATTCCGTCCTCCAGACCCTCGCCCTGATCCAGCGGCGGGCGGGAAACGAGCACGACGTTGTCCGGCTCGCCCGGGCGCAGGAACGTGAGCTCAGGAGCTGGCTGTTCCAGGACCCGGGTAAGGAGGCGGGCCAGCTTTCGGACCGCATCAAGGCCGTGGGTGCCGAAGTGGAAGACTCGCTCGGCAACGCCGTGGAGGTGGTGAGCGTCGGGGACACAGCCATGACCGAATCCCACGAAGCCCTGGTCCAGGCCAGCCGTGAGGCGATGCTCAATGCCTCCCGGCACGGCGGCGGGACCGTCTCTGTCTACCTCGAAGTTTCCGATGGTCGGACGGAAATCTTCATCAAGGACAGGGGGCCGGGCTTTGACCTGCAGGATGTGCCCGAAGACCGTCTCGGCGTCCGCGAATCGATCATCGGACGCATGAAACGCCACGGCGGGTCCGCCTCCATCACCAGCACGCCCAACGGCACTGAGGTGCGGTTGGGAATGCCGGCACTCCAACCGGAAAACGCGGAAGGGAAATCATGAACAACGTACAGGGGACCGGCATCCAGGGGACCGGTCCCATCCGCCCCGCAACGCCGGTCAGGGTGGTTATCGTGGACGACCACGCCATCTTCCGCTCGGGACTCAAGGCCGACCTCTCTGAGAGCATCCAGGTAGTGGGGGAAGCAGCAACGGTTGAGCAGGCCATCGCCGTGATCGCGCAGGAGCGTCCGGAAGTGGTGCTCCTGGACGTGCACCTGCCCGGTGGTCTGGGTGGCGGCGGCCGGGAAGTCATCGCGGGTTCCGCGTCGCTCCTGGCCACCACCAAGTTCCTGGCCCTGAGCGTCTCCGACGCCGCCGAGGACGTGGTGTCAGTCATCCGAGCCGGTGCCCGGGGGTATGTCACCAAGACGATTTCCGGGGCCGAGATCACCGACGCCGTGTTCCGAGTCGCCGGCGGCGACGCTGTGTTCTCGCCCCGGCTGGCCGGCTTCGTGCTGGACGCCTTCGGCACGGCTCCGGCCGATATTGCCGACGACGAGCTGGACAGGCTGTCCGCGCGCGAGCTTGAAGTGATGCGGCTGATCGCCCGGGGCTACAGCTACAAGGAGGTGGCCAAGGAGCTGTTCATCAGCATCAAAACCGTGGAAACCCACGTGTCGGCGGTGCTGCGCAAGCTCCAGCTCTCCAGCCGGCACGAGCTGACCAAGTGGGCCGCCGAACGCCGCCTCCTCTAGCCCACCGGCCCCACCCCGGACGCTCTCTCACATAATGTGCCTTTTCCCCCAACGCTCTCTCACCTGATGCGGCTTAAGCGCAAACGCTCTATCACTCTCCTAAAGAAAGTGATAGAGCGTTTGAGTATTTCCTGCAGGAAGTGAGAGAGCGTGCCTACTTGGCCTTGCCCAGGAAGTCCTGGAGCCGGGCGACGCCGGTGGCCAGGTCCTCGTCGCCCAGGGCGTACGAGAGCCGCAGGTAGCCTGAGGGGCCGAACGCCTCGCCCGGCACCACCGCTACTTCAACCTCATCCAGGATCAAAGCAGCCAGTTCGGCGGAGGTGGACGGCGTTGCGGTGCCTGCCGCCGTCGGGAATTCCTTCCCCAGCAGCGCACGGACGTCCGCGTAGACGTAGAACGCACCCTTCGGCGTCGGGCATTCAACACCGTCGATCGCGTTCAGGCCGGCAACGATCGCCTTGCGGCGGCGGTCAAACGCCACCTTCATTTCGTCGACGGCGGTCAGCGGTCCGGAGACGGCGGCGAGGGCTGCAATCTGCATGATGTTCGAAACGTTGGAGGTGGCGTGTGACTGCAGGTTGGTGGCAGCCTTGATGACGTCGGCCGGGCCGATCATCCAGCCGACCCGCCAGCCGGTCATCGCATAGGTCTTGGCGACACCGTTGAGGATGACCACTTTGTCGCCGAGCTCCGGGGCTGCCGTGGCGATGGAGGTGAACGGAACGCCGTCGTACGTAAGGTGCTCGTAGATCTCGTCGGTGACCACCCAAAGGCCCTTCGAGGCAGCCCATTTGCCGATTTCGGCGACCTGCTCGGGGGAGTACACGGAGCCCGTGGGGTTGGACGGCGAGACAAACAGCAGGATCTTGCTCTTGTCCGTCACAGCGGCCTCAAGCTGCTCAACGGTGACCAGGTAGTCCTGCTCAGGACCGGCGAACACCTCAACAGGGACACCGCCGGCGAGCCTGATGGCCTCCGGGTAGGTGGTCCAGAACGGCGTGGGAACAATCACTTCGTCGCCCGGATCCACCAGCGTGGCGAAGGTGTTGTACACGGCCTGCTTGCCACCGTTCGTCACCAGCACCTGGGACGGATCCACGGCGTAGCCGGAGTCGCGCAGGGTCTTCTCGGCGATGGCCTTTTTGAGCTCCGGCAGGCCGGCAGCGGGGGAGTAGCGGTGGTACTTGGGCTGGCCGGCGGCCTCAATGGACGCCTTGACGATGTAGTCCGGGGTGGGGAAATCGGGTTCCCCTGCCCCGAAGCCAATAACCGGCCGGCCAGCTGCCTTCAGCGCCTTGGCCTTGGCATCAACAGCCAGGGTTGCGGATTCGGCAATTGCGGAAATGCGCTGGGAAACGCGGGCGGCAGACATGGCAGGGTCCGTTCTTCGCTTGCAGCCAGGAGGCTGAATGGTGGAATTCGACGTGATCTACTCTATGCTGTTCAGCGGATCGTTCGGGCTGCCGGCGTGGATGTGACTGCAGGTCAGCTCACCCACGAGGGCGGATTGGACGGTCCGGAATGAGGCTGGTTCGACGTAGACGAAGTTGTTGCGTAGACTGGTTCTCCGGTGTTGAAAACACGGATGATGACGTGCGCCCCAGTGCAAACTGCGGAAGTTTTGTCAGGATGCTGTTTTCGATCCATAGGGTAGTGGCGCAATTGGTAGCGCAGCGGTCTCCAAAACCGCAGGTTGCAGGTTCGAGTCCTGTCTGCCCTGCGCAAGCTGTTCCGGCGGAATGCCGGAGCAAGCGCAGCAACCATGGTTCTGATCAGGACCGGGTAATCCAACATTGCAAAGATGAGCGAGGACCAGGTGACCGAAACAGCTGCCAGCAGCTCCAAGGGCCGCCCAGCTAAGAAGGACGCCAAGGCAAACTTCTTCGCTCGAATTGCACTCTTCATTCGCCAGGTCATCGGCGAACTGAAGAAGGTTGTTGCACCAACCCGCAAGGAACTGATCAACTACACGCTCGTGGTGCTGG
This sequence comes from Pseudarthrobacter sp., assembly GCF_036675385.1. Classification (NCBI taxonomy): domain Bacteria; kingdom Bacillati; phylum Actinomycetota; class Actinomycetes; order Micrococcales; family Micrococcaceae; genus Pseudarthrobacter; species Pseudarthrobacter sp. The sequence goes on from NZ_JAKFFD010000018.1 coordinate 9,998, forward strand.
TGTTCGTGGCCATCATGATGGTGATCGTCAGCCTGTTGGACATCGGTTTTGGAACCGTGGTCAGCTGGGTCTTCGGCGGGATAGCTCCCGGGGACCGCTAAGGCATATCGTCCGCAGGCCGCGTGGCCTTGTCCGGGTAAACCGGAAGAATCCACGCGGTGTGCGGAATTGAGCCATTTAAATAGGCATGTTAGGCAATGAGGAAGCAGGAGACCAAGTGTCTGAGCAGGAGCTCGAGGTAACCGAGACTGAGCTGGAAGAGTCCACGGACAACACGGCGGCCCCCACGGCTGAAGCCGGTGAAGAGTCCGAGGTTGAGTCCGCTGCGCCCGAATCCGCCGACGCCGATTCCGCCGACGAGTCAGACGATTCAGAGGATGCCGATTCAGAGGGTGACGCCGTAGAAGGCGAACCTGCTGAGGGCGATTCAGAGGGCGACGACGCTGATGCAGACGCCCTGGCAGCCGCGGCCGCCAAGGCCGAAGTTGACCCCGCCGACGAATTCAAAGCCAAGCTGCGCCGCCAGGAGGGTGACTGGTACGTCATCCACTCCTACGCCGGCTACGAAAACCGCGTCAAGGCCAACCTTGAGACCCGCATCCAGACCCTGGACATGGAAGATTACATCTTCGAAATCCAGGTGCCCATGGAAGAGGTCGTTGAGATCAAGAACGCTCAGCGTAAGGTCATCAACCGCGTCCGGATCCCCGGCTACGTCCTGGTCCGCATGGATCTGACGGATGCTTCCTGGGGCGCGGTCCGCCACACTCCCGGTGTTACCGGCTTCGTGGGCAACGCCCACAACCCGGTGCCGCTGCGCCTGGACGAAGTCTTCTCCATGCTCGCGCCGGTCTTCGAAGAAGAGCAGGCCGAAAAGGGCAAGCCCGTCAAGCACGCTGCCGCCCAGATTGACGTTGACTTCGAGGTCGGCGAATCGGTCATCGTCAAGGAAGGTCCGTTCGAGACCCTTCCCGCCACGATCTCCGAGATCAAGGTGGAATCCCAGACCCTCGTGGTGCTCGTGTCGATCTTCGAACGCGAAACCCCGGTCACGCTGGCATTCAACCAGGTCAGCAAGATCTAATAAACCGCACAGAATTCGTTCCGGACTGCCCGCTTAGCAGCCCCGGAACGGCCGGTCGCCTCGCCATGGCGGCCAACAACCTGAGGCACGCTCCTGTGTCCCAGGAAGATATTGAGAGAAGGACCTTACATTGGCTCCCAAGAAGAAGGTCACCGGCCTCATCAAGCTGCAGATCCAGGCAGGCGCCGCTAACCCGGCCCCGCCGATCGGTCCTGCGCTTGGCCAGCACGGTGTCAACATCATGGAATTCTGCAAGGCGTACAACGCTGCCACAGAAGCCCAGCGCGGAAACGTTATCCCCGTTGAAATCACGGTCTACGAAGACCGTTCCTTCACGTTCATCACCAAGACCCCGCCGGCTGCAGAGCTCATCAAGAAGGCTGCAGGCGTTGCCAAGGGTTCACCCACCCCGCACACCGTCAAGGTTGCCAAGCTGACTCAGGCCCAGGTCAACGAGATCGCCACCACCAAGATGGAAGATCTCAACGCCACCAGCCTCGAAGGCGCAGCGAAGATCATCGCCGGTACCGCCCGCTCCATGGGTATCACCGTAGAAGGCTAATAGCCTTCACCGTCGGGAAACCGGCACCACTGCCGGACAACCGGCACAAACCGTAATGCCGCAGGATCCATGCAGGATCCTCGGCTGTGGCAGGGCCCAGCGCGGTCCGCAGACCACAACTGCACAAGGAGAAATAAGCAGCATGGCAAAGCGCAGCAAAGCATATGAGGCAGCAGCCGCCAAGATCGACGCGGAGAAGTTCTACGCGCCGTTCGAGGCAGTAACGCTCGCCAAGGACACCAACCCGTCCAAGTTCGACGCCACCGTTGAGGTTGCCTTCCGCCTGGGCGTTGACCCTCGCAAGGCTGACCAGATGGTCCGCGGCACCGTTATCCTGCCCCACGGCACCGGTAAGGTCTCCCGCGTCCTGGTCTTCGCAACGGGCGACAAGGCTGAGGCAGCAATCGCCGCCGGTGCCGACTTCGTTGGTTCCGATGACCTGATCGAAAAGATCGCGGCCGGCTGGACCGACTTCGACGCAGCCGTGGCAACCCCTGACCTCATGGGCAAGGTTGGCCGTCTTGGTAAGGTCCTGGGTCCCCGTAACCTGATGCCGAACCCGAAGACGGGCACCGTGACCGCAGACGTCGCCAAGGCTGTCAACGACATCAAGGGTGGCAAGATCGACTTCCGCGTCGACAAGCACTCGAACCTGCACTTCATCATCGGCAAGGTTTCCTTCGACGCCCTCAAGCTGGCCGAGAACTACGCGGCAGCACTGGAAGAGGTGCTTCGTTTGAAGCCGTCCGCTTCCAAGGGCCGCTACATCCAGAAGGCCACCGTGGCCACCACGTTCGGTCCCGGCATCTCTGTCGACCCCAACGTCACGAAGGTCCTGACCGAGGTCTAGTCCTCAACAGCACTTCGGCCGGTTTATCCCGGCACACAAAAGGACCGTCCGGCACTGCGCCGGACGGTCCTTTGGTTTAACCCCAACAGCTCTGGACCAAACGGCCTTCGCCCGCCCCCGACCAAACCATGCGGGTAGTCGCGGATGGTTAGGATGGGGCATGACCGGTCAGCAGCTGATGATCACCGCAGTGGCCATACCTTCAGCGCTCGACGCCGGGACAGACCACAGTGCCGGCGGCACCGGCGGCGTGATGGACTTCTTTGAGTGCCACGCCCTGCGCGAGAAGCATGAACTGGAGAAATGGGGCGACCTGGACCGCTGCCCCACGGCCATGGAGAGCCTGGAATACTGGCGCGGCAATGAGTATGAGGAACGCCGGCTCTTCATAGCACGGCTGGGCCAGGAAACCGTGGGTACCTGCTCCGTAACCCTGCCCCTGCGTGAGAACACGTCCACGGCAGGGATCATGGTGGACGTGGCGGCAGCCTTCCGGCGTCAGGGTTGGGGCCGCCGGCTGCTGGAGCACGCCGAGGCTGTGGCCGCGGACAGCGGACGCACTTCCTTGGACGCCTACTGTGAGCTGCCCGCCGGGCCGGTGGAGAACGCGGCCCGGTTGATCCCCGCCAAATCCGGCGCGGGCGGGCTCCCCGCAGATGACCCTGCCGTGGCCTTTGCAGCCTCTGCGGGCTACGAACTTGAGCAGGTGGAGAGGGCCAGCCGGCTCGCCCTGCCGGTACCGGCGAGTCAACTCGACGCCCTGGAGATTGAGGCCTCTTCACGGGCAACCGGCTACGCTCTGGTGGGCTGGTCTGATACGTGTCCTGACGAACTCGTGGCTGAATACGCAGTCCTCAAGAACCGGATGAGCACAGATGTCCCTATTGCCGGCCTGGACTGGGAAGCCGAGGACTGGGACCCAGCCAGGGTCCGGCAGGAGGAACAGTCGAGCAGCCGCGGCGGCGTGCAGAGCCAGGTCGCAGCGGCGCTGCACAGGCCTACCGGCAAGCTTGTGGCCTACACGGTCCTGAACTGGCGGCCGGGAATTCCTGCGAGCATTGCCCAGCAGGACACGCTGGTCTCGTCCGAGCACCGCGGCAAGAGGCTGGGATTGCTGATCAAGACGGCGAACCTCCGGGCGGCCCAGCATCGGTGGCCCGCGGCACGATCGGTGCTGACATGGAACGCCGTGGAAAACCGGCATATGCTGGCGATAAATAATTTGCTTGGATTCAAACCTGCTGGTTATGAGGGCGAATGGCAGAAACGGCTGGGATGACGCACCTGATGG
>NZ_JAKFFD010000093.1:0-13679 GCF_036675385.1 Pseudarthrobacter sp.
CGACGGCACCGACCTCGCCGCCCAGAAACTCGAACGCCTCCTCACCAACGACCCCGGCATGGGCGTCATCCGCCACGCCGACGCCGGCTACGACCGCGCCACCGACGTCGCCAAAGAACGCGGAGTCCGCATCCCCATGCAAGAAACCCGGTAACCAAGGTCCCAACCGCACATCGGCTGCTCCGTAACCGCTGTTTAGAACCGCCAAAAGGGCCGTTACGGAGCAACCGATGAGAAAGAATCAGTCCATGATTGAAATCGACGGCACACGGCTGCGTCTGGCCGATATCACCACGGCGGCTGCCGGGGGCACCGAGGTGACACTGACGCCGTCGGCCGTTGAACGGATGGCGGCATCCCAGCTGTCGGCGCGGGCAACCGCCCGTGCCCGGCCCGTTTACGGGCGTTCCACCGGGGTCGGCGCCAACCGCTCCGTCACGCTGGATCCGACGGACACGGACATGCATGGACTGAATCTCCTGCGCAGCCATGCGGTGGATGCCGGGCGGGCCCTCGACCGTGAAACCGTGCGGGCGATGCTGGTGATCAGGCTCTCCCAGCTGGCGGCAGGTGCCTCCGGCATCAACCCGGCCATAGCCGAAGCGCTCGTGGAGATGTTGAACCGGGATGCCCTGCCGGAGGTTCGGGAATTCGGCGGGATCGGGACAGCCGACCTGCCGGCCTTAGCCGGGACCGCACTCACGCTCCTGGGCGAGCGGCCAACCATGGACGGCGGGATCATCCCCGAGTCGCTCAACGGCTGGGCCACGGAGGACGCCCTGCCATTCATCAGTTCCAGCGCGCTCACCATTGCCCAGGCTGTACTGGGCCATCAGAAACTTGCCGTCCTCGTGGAGAACCTCACGCTGGTGAGTGCTCTGTCCTTCACCGCGATGTCAGGCAATCCGGAGGCGTTCAGCCCCGAGGTGGCCAGGGCATCCGATTCGGCTGCTGTGGGGGACATGGCGACGACACTTCACGGGCTGGTAGCTGGGACCGGCGTGGCCGCCCGGATCCAGGATCCGTACTGTCTGCGCACTTTGCCGCAGGTCCTCGGGGCGGTCATGGAGGAGCTTGCCTCGCTTGAATCGCTCCTGAACCGGCTTGTTGTTGCCGGCCACGAGAACCCGATGGTCTTCGGCTCTGAGACCGACGGGACCAACGGGGTGGCCCATCACGGCCTCTTCCAGATGACAACCCTTGCCAGGCGGATAGACGCGCTGCACTTGGCCCTGGGGACGGCCTGCGCCACCAACCTCCGCCGGATCGACCTGCTCTGCGACCCTGCCTTCACGGGTCTCAACCGGTTCCTGGCAGCCGACGATTCCGGCCAATCCGGCGTCATGATGCTCGAATACGTAGCTGCAGCTGCCGCGGGGCTTGTACGCGCCAACGCCCAGCCCGCGAGCCTGCAGACGGTGGTCCTGTCTCTCGGCGCCGAGGAAGACGCCAGCTTCGCCAGCCTGGCGGCATCCCGGCTGCACTCCACCGTCCAGGCGCTGGCGACCATGACGGCCGTTGAATTGGTGTGTTCAGCGCGGGCACTGCGGATGCAGGGACGGCAACCGTCCGACTTCACCCATCCGCTGCTCAGGAGAGCCCTCGAAACCGGATTCACGCTTCCGGCTGCCAGCCAGGACCGCGACCTCCGCCCCGACGTCGATGCGGCGTTGAAACTCGTCCGGCTGCCCGCCCTGGGACGACACCGGTAAAACAACATGGAATCCTCCCCCAAAAATTGATCCAACCTTGAGCCAACCCTTGGCAACTCATGCAGTTGGCGGTCCACGCTGGATTCATCACCACAAGAAACGGCGGGGAAGCAGGAAGATTCATGGGGAAGGAATCAGCTCTGGATGAGGTCGTCACGGTGGGAGGACTGATCACTGATCACCACCCGCTCGACTTTCACACCTTGGGGCTGGCCGGTTGCATTGACCGGCTGACTGGACCCCTCCGTCAGCAAGGAACGGCAGTCCGCTGGGATACTCCGCACTGGGGCATCGAGATCCCGGCGGACTGCGCGTCCCTCCTCTACCAATCGGCCCGCGAAGCGCTGAGCAACGCCTTCAAGTACTCCGACGCCGCCGCGCTCACCGTCCAGTTGTCCGCCGTGGACCACGGCATCCGTCTTGTAGTGTCCGACGACGGCACGGGCTTCGACTGCGAACTCGCGTTAAGCGGCAAAAACCACGGCTACGGGCTGCGCCTGATGTCCGTGGCAGTACATGAGGCCGGCGGCACCGTCAGCGTCTGTTCGAAGCCAGGGGAGGGCACCACCGTGACGGTCACCCTCCCCCTGGACTGACGCCTGTGGGCTTGGGAAGGCTGGACTACCGTGAAAGCTTGTCCGGATCCGGCTCCGGATCGCCGATGTGGCCCGGCGCATTGGCGGCCAGTACGCGCTGGACGAACGCGCTGTATTCCTCCATGTAGTGCCGGAGGAACTTGGCTGTGCCCTCATCCCGGACCTCGCCGTCGTCGCCAAAGACGCCCGGCTTGAAGTGAATGTACACTTCCGGGGCGTTCAATTGGGGGGCGTCCAGGAAGCTCAGCACACTCCGCATGGAGGACTGCATCACCGCCGTGCCGATACTGCCCGGCGAGGCACCGATGATGCCGGTGGGCTTGCGCGCGAAGGAGTTGGTGCCCCAGGGCCGCGACGCCCAGTCGATGGCATTCTTGAGCGCTCCCGGAATGGAGCGGTTGTATTCGGGGGACACAAACAGGATGCCGTCCGAGGCCTCGATCGCTTCCTTGAGGGCGCGGCCTGCCGGCGGGAAATCGGCGTCGTAGTCGTAGCTGTAGAGGGGCAGGTCCCTAATAGGGATCTCGGTGAATTCAAGGTCCGCCGGGGCCAGCTTGATGAGGGCCTTGGCGAGTGTGCGGTTGATGGAGCCGGTGGCCAGGCTCCCCACGAAGTATCCAATTTTCTGCGTTGCCATGAGATTGTTCCTTCCCAACAGCCGGCAGAACCGGCTGGCCGTAGAGCTTTACAGGATGAAGCGGGCACAGTGCGTCCCCAGTCCAGCACAGAACACGTGCCGCGGCCAGAGCGCTGGAATGGATATTGACACCCCGCTTCGGGAGGCGCTGAATGATGGTTGAGGCACATTCCACACACCATAGGAGCGGTTGAGATGAAGGAAAAACCAGTCATGGCGCAGCGCATCCACAGCGAGGCTCCGGCCGAAGGGGACGAGTTGGCGGACCCCACTGACATCCGAGTGCACTCCCAGGAACCCGCCGAAGGCGCCGACACCGACGACGACTGACCGCCGCCAGTCAAAGGACCTTGTGAGCAGCAAAGTCGAGAAGCGGATTGTGGTTGACGTGCCGGTCAGCACCGCCTACAAGACCGAGCTCTCCCTCACGCTGGAGTACCAGCCGGAGGGCATGGTGGAGAAGGTGGGCGACCTGCTCCACGTCGTGGCCCGCCAGGCGGAACACGACCTGAAGAAGTTCAAGGAGGGCGAGATCCGCAGCGCGGCCCAACGCAAGGTCCGTAAGCCGAACGACGACGACGGCACCCTCCCGCCGCTCGGCGGTACCTTGGGCGACCGTTGACGGGCGAAGTCGCAGACTGGCGGAGTCGAACCTAAGGTGCCGCCCGCCGTCGTACTTTGCAACAGCAGTACGCGGCATCAGCTGCCTACCCCATACAAGCTGCCCTGCCCCGCACGAGCGGGGCTGCCCCGCACCGCTCGTGCGGGCCAGCACCGTCCCTACGTAAGCGGCCTAATCGCGGGCGGGCACCAGCACCACTTCATAGGGGCTCGCCGGCCGGTTGAACTGCGCATTCACGGCCGCCAGGGTGCTCCCGAACCGCGCCACCGTGGCGGGAACATCGAAAGCGGGGCTGGTGATGGTGTCTTCGATCTCGCCCGAGGAGAGATCGTTGGACAAGTCGATCCGGACGATCTGGTTCAGGAAGTTCTGAACAGCCCAGACCGTGTGGCCACGGACCAGGATGCCGTCAACATTCGGCACATCCACACCCTCAATCAAGGCGCTGACACCGGTCCCCGGATCCACGGTATAGAGAGCCCCGTTGTTCGAATGAGCCACGATCAGGACCCGGTCGCCCTTGGCCGCGGCAATGCCGTTGAGGTTGAATTGACCGGTCAGCCCGGCGGCAGGCCCGCTCAGCGGAAGGGTCTCAACATCGCCAAGTTCGCCGTGCCTGCCCACGGGGAGGAAGTAGAGCTCGCCAGCGGCCGAGTTCGTGAACCAGGCGCCGTCCTGCGTCAGAGCTACGTCGTTGATGAACCCCGGAGCGAGCGTGAAGTCATCCACCGGCTCGCCTGATTCGGTGTTGTACACGAAGGCTTTGCCGGTCCCGCCACCCGCTACAAACAGCAGATCGTGGCGGGTATCGGCCTTCATCCCGACGGCGGCCCTCGGCTGCGTATCGAATTCGGATACGTCGATGAACAACCGCGCTGTGCCGTCACGGATGTCGCCGCGGTAAATGTCGCCAAGTGCCAGGTCTCCGGCGTAGAAGGTTCTTCCCTTGCCGGCGGCGATCCCCTCGGCGGATGTGGCGCCCTCGAGCACAATGACTGGGTCTGATGGGGACGCAGCTGACGCCGGGAGAACAGGTGCCAGCAGCCCCATCAGCGCGATGAACCCGATGACGGTACGGCGTTGTACTTTTCCTGAATTCTGGGTTGTGCGGGCCATGACGCTTCCTTGAATTTGGGCTGATCCGCACGGGCCAACCTGCGGCAGGCGCGCACGATTGTCCTGCCAGTTTAAGCACCTCGCGCCGAGCCCGCCAGAGTCCGGAGCCCCCTCCTTGTGCGGTCACACTCCGCCCTCCGGAGCCCCCGGAGCGGCAAGGCGCCGCGGTCTCTGCTTACAATCGAAACCTCAATCATCTACTGAGGGACCCATGAAGAAACTCGCCACCGCCCTGATCGCTGCCGGCCTCGTGCTTTCCGCTTCTGCGTGCACCACGCCCACCAAACTTTCCACGCCCGAAACCTGCGACCGCGTCAAGGCTGTCCTGGCGAACCCCGCGAACAATGTGGGCAAGACCGGCCTGGTGCGTCTCTCCAACCAGATCCGGCCCACCGAAGTTGTGGCATCGGATGACCTCAAGCCTGCGCTCCGATCCATCATCGAGTACACGGACGAGTCCGCCAAGGAAGCCCCGGACGAGGCCAAGCTCGCCGAACTGGAGCCCAAGTACCGTGAAGCCGGCGCCGCCTTCACGAAGCACTGCAGCTAAGACGCCTCCCGCGTTAACGTTCGACGGCGGCCGGTTGGCCGCCGTCGTTGGCTTATCCTTGGCTCGTGGATCTCTATCAGTCACTGCTCTCGTTCGGCCTTGTGGCCGGACTCCTGACGCTGGTTCCGGGCATCGACACGGCACTGGTACTCCGTTCGTCCCTCGCCAGGACGCGCGGTTTCGCCTTCGCCACGGCCCTGGGCATCTCCACCGGACTGATGGTCTGGGGAATCGCGGCAGCTGTGGGCGTCTCGGCGCTGCTGGCAGCATCTGAACTGGCCTACCGGGCGCTCACCATCGCCGGTGCCGCCTACATGGTCTGGCTTGGCGCTTCCCTGCGGTGGAAGAGCAGGGCCAAGGACCCGTCGTCCGCCTCGCCCGAGGTTGGAGTGCCCGCGGCCTCCCGTCATCAACTGTTCCAGGGCTGGCTGACCGGGACAGGCACTAATCTGCTTAATCCGAAGGTGGGGGTGTTCTACATCGCCACGATTCCCCAGTTCATCCCGCCGGGGACACCTCCGCTGCTGATGGGAACTTTGCTGGCCGGCGTCCACTGCGTCCTGGGCCTTGCGTGGCTGACCTTCCTGATTTTCGGAGCAGGTTTCGCCTCCAAATGGCTGAAAAGCGCCCGCAGCCTCAGGATCATCGACCGCATCACCGGCACCGTCCTGATCGGTTTCGGGCTGCGGCTCGCCCTCGAACCACGGCACTGATACCGGTCCCTGGCGCGGGTCCCCTGACACGGGTCCCGGGTGCCGGGCCCCGGTGCCGACCTTAGTTCAGGGACAGGGCCAGGTAGAGGGCTGTCAGGATCACCACTGTGGGCGTCATGACCAGGCGCTCCGGTTTGCTGCGGGAGATTCCGTTCAGCACGATGCCCACCGCGAAATAGGCTGTCAGCACCCAACAGAAGACGCTCGTGAAGCCCTCGTTCACCAGCGGGGCCGCCATGCCGGCCTTGGCCAGCGCGACATAGGCGAAGAGGACGTAGAGGATGATCGAGGTGGCGCTGCCGATCCGCAGCTTGGTGGGCAGGACGTTGTGCTGGCCGCCCCATGCAAACCGTCCCAGTGGCGCTCCCGCGATCAGGGCGGCCTGAAAAACCGCGAGCGCGGCCAAGAGTACACACGCAACAATCGCGGCTAGCTGGGCTAACTGCATCGAAGATCCCCATTCCCCGTGGTGGCCGCCGGCCCGTTGCAGGCACCGTCCGGACGTAAGCTTAACGTGACCTCCGCCTCATGATGGGACGATCGCGCTGTCCCTTCCGTTAAACCATTGGCGAAAGGAGGCCAAGTGCTTATTGTCTTAACCGGAATCGACGGCTCGGGAAAATCCACGGCCGCCCGCGCCTTGGTAGATGCGGCCCAGGCTGACGGCGAAAACGCCCTGCTGCTCAGCAACCATGCCGGCAGGCGGAGCATGTCCGTGCTGGCTGAACGGCTGGGCATCCGCTGGCCCCGCCGCCTGGCCGACGCCGTGGAAACCACCCTCCGCGTGGCCAACGTGCTGGTGTCCCATGCCCGGGCCAGCCGGGTCGACGGACTGGTGGTGATGGACCGGCACCTCCACTGCCAGCTGGCCCTGCGCGGGGCCAAAGGACTGCGGCGTGGCCGCCTGCTCCCCTGGCTGATTTCGTCCCTGCCGGAGCCTGACGCCGTGGTGCATCTGGACGTTGAGCCTGTGTTGGCACACGATCGCATCATGGCCCGCGGCACCGATTCGGAGACGCTGGCTGACCTGGTGGACTTGCGCGACGCCTACCGCGCCATGCCGGAATACGCGGCTTTCGTACAGCTCGACGCCGACTGCCCGCCGGCCGAGGTTGTGGCCAGGCTCAAGCGGATCGTGCACAAGCGGCTCGTGCGCGCGGAAACTGCCGTGGCTGTATAGCCCCCACCCAAGCCCCGGCAGGCCAACTCCGGCTCAAATCAGCGCGCTCAAATCAGCGCGTGCGATCCCCTGCTCCGCGGCCGGCCGAAGGACGCCGTACCGAGGAATTCAATGGCGACGAACGGCTCGGAGCCAACCACCCACTCATCGTGCCCGGGAGGCAACGCATAGGTGTCATGGGCGCGGATGGTGGACCTCACGCCGTCGGACGTTTGAATCTCCAGGCTCCCGGACACACAGTAACCGAGGTGGTTGTGCTCGCAGAAGTCCGTCAGTTCAGTAGGCTTGGCGGACTCGGACCAGCGCCAGCCTGGCGCGAGGATGAGGCGGGCCACCGAGTAGTCGTCAACGGTGACGAGATCGAACTCGGCCTTGTCCGGACACCGTTTCTTGTCCGGGATGTCAAGGGATTTTACGGCCAGTGCTCTAATGAAATTTGCGGTCATGGGGAAACAGCCTTGGGATCATTTGCGGTGGGCGCTTAGGGCTGGGACCAAGCGGTTGTGCGTGGATGCCGGCTAGCGGCTACGTAGTGCGGATCACGTACTGCGGAGACCAGAAGTGCGTACCTCTAACCGTATCCATCCGGCGCCTCAAGTCAATGGACCGCCGGACATTCACGGGGCCGAAAAGGGTCCCCTGCACAGGTCCCGGCCCCGGACCAGCCGGAATACTTCAAATGACGCCGGAGTTGTTGTTTAAACTGGAAAGCCGATTCACTGGTTTCCTGTCTTTTGCCATCAGAGTCTCCCGAAGGAACGCCATGAGCCCCCAACTGACCATCAAACTTCAGCCAGGTACCCAGGCCCCCGAGTTCACGCTGCAGGACGCCGACGGCAAGGAAACCTCACTGGCCAACTACCGCGGCAAGAACGTCATCGTGTACTTCTACCCGGAGGCGGCAACCCCCGGGTGCACCACCGAGGCCTGCGATTTCCGCGACAGCCTCTCATCCCTGCAGGGCTCCGGTTATGAAGTCCTGGGCATCTCCCCTGACGCCCCGGAGAAGCTGGCTAACTTCACCGGCGACTTCAACCTGACCTTCCCGCTGCTCTCCGACGAGGACCACGCAGTTGCCCTGGCCTACGGCGCGTGGGGCGAGAAGCTGGTCGACGGCGAGATCGTCGAAGGCCTCGTCCGCTCCACAGTGGTGGTGGACCCCGACGGCAACGTGTCGCTGGCCCAGTACCAGGTCAAGGCGCAGGGCCACGTGGCAGCCCTCCGGGAGTCCCTGGGGGTCTAGTCTGGCGGGGCACAGGTAGCCCACCAACCGGGAGTCAGGCATGGCGATCGAAGTCCGTCCGGGAACGCTGTTCGAAGACGTCAAAACGCTGGTCGGACCCAAGCGGCCCGATGCCAACGTCTGCTGGTGCCTGAGCTACCGCATCCCGTCCAAGCAGAACCTTGCGCTGCGCGGAACGGCCCGCGGCGACCTGGTGAAGGAGCTGGTGGCGCAGGATCCGCCGCCAGGGGTTCTGGCGTACGACGGCGGCGAAGTAGTCGGGTGGGCAGCTGTCCATCCGCGCGCCGACACCAGCTTTGCCCGCAACCGCAGGATCCCGCACGTGGACGACCTCGATGTTTGGTCTGTGTGGTGCATCCGGGTCCGGCCCGGTTACCGCGGCAAGGGGATCTCCCATCACCTGCTCAAAGGTGCCGTGGAGCTGGCCCGCGGATACGGCGCGCCCGCCATTGAGGGGTACCCGGTGGACAACGGCGGCAGCAAAGTGGACCTCACCATGGCGTACGTGGGCACGCGCAGACTCTTCGAGAAGGCCGGGTTCATCAAGGCCGCTGATACGGATTCGGTGCTCAACGGGTTCCCGCGCGTCCTGATGCGCCTGGACCTGCGCTGAATCAGGGTTTTTTCCGCCAGCTGCTCGGCCAGTCGTTGTCGATGAACCACAAGGCCAGCAGCAGCGCGTCCACGGTCAGAAGCCCAGCTAAAAGATAAGCCCACCCTGTGTACCAATGCACGGCAATCTCCTGACCTGGTATCCCCCAGCCACTTGATTGTCCTCAAAGTGTGGCACGGAAAAGGTCAGCAGGGAACGGCTACTTTGCGAGCGCCGCCAGGCGGCCGTGAACTTCGGTTTCACGGTTGAGGAGGCGGGTGAGCTGTTCGACTTTTTCCGAGAGCTCCACGCCCACGGCCAGCCGGTCCCCCGGCCAGCTCGAGGCCTCCCAGGACTCCCCCAGGGCTTGGGCCAGCGAGCGCGACAGCGAACGGAGCTTCCAGGAATGGCTCAGGTAGTGAAAGGTGCTGCGCGGGCGGCGGCCCTGCTTCAAGAGCCGCCGCCACGAGCGCCCCAGCCTGCCGGGCAGTCTGACGGATTCCGTAGGTTCCATAAGTCCTGCACCGTCCTCCGGCAATCCGCAAATTCCTTCAAGCTGGTCCTTCGAGTGTGGCCAAGGAGCCTCAAGGTCCCATCAAGGGCGGGCAAGTATTCCGGCAAGTCTGGGCCACGCAAGGCCGGTCAATGGCCCACCGCCCCGGAATGTCGAGTGCTGCACCCTTCTTTCAACCCTCGTTGTCAGGTCTATGACATGCTTCACGGGCCCTAATACTGTAGAAGTAGAGGCATGCCTTCCATGCCCGAACCGCGCCGTGCCGTTGTGATTGAGGACGATCCGGACATCCGAGGCCTCCTTGTCCGGATCCTGACCAAGCAGGGTTTCGAGGTCACCCACGCTGAAGCCGGCCTGCCCGGCGTGGAGGAGGTCCGCCGCGCCAAGCCGGATCTCATCACACTGGACGTGAACCTCCCGGACGTGGACGGGCTGGAAGTCTGCAAACTCCTCCGTGAATTCTCTGATGCCTTCATCGTGATGCTCACCGCCCGTGCGGACGAACTGGACAAGCTCACGGGCCTGGACAACGGCGCCGATGACTACATCAGCAAGCCATTCAGCCCGCGCGAACTCCAATCCAGGATCAACGCCCTGTTCCGCCGCCGGCAGCCGTCCTCCGCGGACACAGCCGTGGCGAGCGAGCTGGAGCGCGCCACCGAGGTCCAGCAGAGCCTGCTGCCCCAGGAGGACGTCCGGGTGGACGGGTACGACGTCGCCGGCGTCTTCCGCCCCTCCCGCAGCGTCGGCGGTGACTTCTACGATTGGTACCGCACGCCGGAGGGCCTGCACCTGACGTTCGCCGATGCCATGGGCAAGGGCATGGGCGCCGCCCTCATCGCGGCCACCGTCCGGGCCGTCATGCGGTCCACGGGACAGCGCCAGGACCTGGACGCCGCCTTCGCCTCCGCCAGCACCACCATCGCGGCGGACCTGGATTCCTCCAACTCATTTGTCACCCTCTTCCACGCCCGCCTGGACGCCGCTTCCGGCGTCGTCAGCTATGTCGACGCCGGCCACGGACTGGCGCTGCATGTCACCGCAGAGGGGTCGGCGCACCGTCTTCCCAGCGGCGGTCCGCCCGTGGGCGCCTGGGCCGGATCCGCCTGGCCGCAGTCCGCCGTCAGCCTGGCCCCGGGAGACTCCCTGGTAGTGGCCAGCGACGGCGTGCTGGACGTTTTTGACTCGGTGGAGCAGTTCACCGAGGCGGTGCTCGCCGCAGCCCATGGCCAGGTTTCTGCGCAGTCCGCCAGCGACGCCATCATGGCACTGGCCCCTGCCGAAACCGCCGAGGATGACGTCACCGTAGTGGTGGTCCGCCGCCTGCCTGAGCCAGCCCTGGCATGACGCGCTTCTGGACCCGCCTGGTTGTGGTCCTGACGGTCATCTTCGGCCTGAACTATGTGGGCTGGCGCTGGGCGTCGTCGCTGAACTGGGATGCCTGGTGGATCGCCGTGCCCCTGGTGTTGGCTGAGACCTACAGCCTGATCGACGTGATGCTGTTCGGGATGACCGTGTGGCAGCTCAAGATCCGCAAGGGAGCCCCCGCGCCGCCCCACGATGCCACCGTGGACGTCTTCATCACCACATACAACGAAGACCTGGACATGGTCATGACCACCGCCCTGGCGGCCCAGAAGATCCGGCACCCGCACAGCACCTGGATTCTCGACGACGGCGCCCGCCCCGAGCTGAAGGCCCTCGCCGAAGAGCACGGGCTGGGTTACGTGACGCGGAGCGAGGACTGGACCACCAACGTGCCGCGCCACGCCAAGGCCGGCAACCTGAACAACGCCCTGATGGTGACGCACGGCGAATTCCTGCTGATCCTGGACGCGGACCAGATCCCCGAACCGGACATCCTGGACAAGACCCTGGGCTATTTCAACAACCGCCGCGTGGCCCTGGTCCAGACCCCGCAGTACTTCAGCAACGTGCCCGCCCACGATCCCCTGGGCAGCCAGGCACCCCTGTTCTACGGGCCCATCCAGCAGGGCAAGGACGGCTGGAACGCCGCGTTCTTCTGTGGCTCCAACGCCATCCTGCGCCGCGAAGCACTGATGCAGCTGGGCCTGGTGGGCTACGTCAAGGAGACCGAAAAGAGCATCCGGCGGGCCCTCACGGCTTCCCGGTCCGCCATCCGCCAGGCGCGGAAATCCGCTGACATGGACACCCCGCTTGTCGCTGAAGTGCTGGACGCGGTGGAGGCCGCCACCCGCGAAGCCCAGGAGCAGCTGGCGGCCGGACAGCCGTTGAGCGAGATCACGTACCGGGTCCGCCGCCGCGTGGACGCGGCCGTGCAGACCCTGGTCCAGGCTGACATGTCCGCACTGCAGGCCGACCTCGAAGAGATCGCCGCCATGGAACTCGCCCATGTGGGCGATGCCGGTGTCCCGGTGGTGGCCGACGACGCCGTCCGGCGCATGTCGGCCCGTGACTGGTCGCCGCTCGGCGCGCTGGAATCCGTGCAGGCCGTCCTGGATGCCCTGAGCGTTGAGCGCAACGACGAAGCCCAGCCGGTCATGCCGCTGGCCACCATCTCCGTCACCGAGGACATGGCCACGGCAATGCGCATGCACGCCATGGGCTGGGAAAGCGTCTACCACCACGAGATCCTGGCCTATGGACTGGCGCCCGAGGACCTCAAGACCATGCTCACCCAGCGCCTCCGGTGGGCGCAGGGGACCATCCAGGTGCTGCTCCGCGAGAACCCGCTGGTCCAGAAGGGCCTGAAGATCGGCCAGCGGCTCATGTACTTCGCCACCATGTGGACCTACCTCAGCGGCTACGCGGCGATCATCTACTTCGCCGCCCCCATCATCTACCTGCTGCTGGGCGTCCTGCCCGTGGCCAGCCTCAGCTGGGACTTCTTCATCCGGTTCACCCCGTTCATGGTTGCAAACCAGCTGCTGTTCGTCGTCGCCGGCCGCGGTATTCCCACCTGGCGCGGCCAGCAGTACAGCCTCGCGCTGTTCCCCACCTGGATCAAGGCCTGTTCGACGGCGGCCCGGAACGTCTGGTTCGGCCGTCCCCTCGGGTTCGCGGTCACCCCGAAGTCCCGCCAGAGCGGCGGCCCCAGTTGGAGCCTCATCCGCCCCCAGATCGTGGTGACCGTGCTGCTGGCGGTGGCCGCCGTCGTCGGGATTATCAGACTGGCCACGGGACTGGCCGAGCCGCTTGGCACACTGGTGAACGTTGCCTGGGTTATTTTTGACCTTGTGGTCATGAGCGTCCTGGTCCGGGCGGTTTTGTACAAGGGGTACGTACCCGCTGGGGACGTCGAGGCTGGAGAGAGGAAAGCCGATGGAGTTTAGTTATGAGGTCAAGGATTCGTATGCGGAGGTCAAGGCGGACGGGCGGCTGAACATGGTGTCGGCGCCCAAGCTGCGCGAATTCGTCACCGACGTGATCGCCGGCGGTTCCTCGCGGATCGTGGTGAACCTGGAGAACACGGCGTTTATGGATTCCTCCGGCCTCGGCGCGCTGATCGGCTGCCTCAAGGCCGCCCGCCAGGCCGGCGGGGACCTGCGCATCGCAGCGGTCCAGCCGCAGGTGAAAATGGTTCTTGAGCTGACCAGCATGGACCGGGTGTTGACTGCCTACGCCTCCGCCGACGAGGCGTTCAGCAATGACTGAGGTCCTGGCCCGGCGGACCTTCCGCGGACTGTCCACGGTCGAGGCCATCGAGTCCGTCCACAACGAACTGGACAAACTCTGGGAGGACGCCCCGTTCGTCCAGGCCATGGACCAGATGACGTTCACCACAGCGGTGATCGAGTCCGCGTCCAACATTGTCCAGCACGCGCAGCCGGCCAAGGCGCAGAAACCGGTGGAGCTGGGAGTGGACATCAGCGTCCAGCCCTCCCTCCTGCAGGCCCGGGTCAGCGCGTTCTTCGCCAAGCCCCCGTTCGGCCCCCTGGAACCGGGAAGCCCGGACGACGATTCCGAGTCCGGCCGCGGCCTGGCGCTCATCGAGGCCCTGGTGACCACCGTGACCTTCGAACGGCAGGACGGCACCAACACCTGGATCCTGTCCCGGACGTCACAGCCCTGACCCTCCCACCCCCGGATGCTCTATCACCTACGGTTCCCATTCGGCTGTTTTGGCAGCCGTACGTGATAGGGCAACGGCAATGATGAGTAGGCTAGAGGGCATGGCTTTTGAAGAAACCCCCGCCGAACGCCGCGAGGTCACCGTCCGCCG
>NZ_JAKFFD010000235.1:0-2765 GCF_036675385.1 Pseudarthrobacter sp.
GCGCACTACAAGATCCCCCGCTACGTGGACGTCCGCGAAAGTTTCCCCATGACCGTTTCCGGGAAGATCCGCAAGGTGGAGATGCGCGAGGAAGCCGTGGCCCGCCTGGGGCTCTGACAGCAAAGCGGGTCACACCATCGGGGGCTCAAGTGTCCGCTCGCGCTGTATGTGACCGGTGTTAGCGTGAACGGACACCTGAGGCCCGAGGCTTCGAGCTCAGGTTGTCGGAGTCACCCCAAGCTGCGCCATGAGGCCGGCTACATCGTAGTAGCGGCTTTCCTCCGTGACTTCCCCGTCAGTATTGAATTTCGAGAAGACGGCCGCGTTATTGATGAAGGACTTTCCGGTGGCGGGAATCTCGCCGCCGGGCAATGCCAACGGTCCCTGGTGCGTTCCGCGCAGAGTGTACTCGGCTGCGAACGTCTCGCCATCCTGGAGCACGGGCCCCACGGTGAGACTGACATCCGGGAAAGCCCGCAGGAGATCCACCACGTCCTGCTCAATAGCATCCCGCCCCTTCAGCGGCTGCGGGTAGCTCGGGTCGTGGACAACCGCGTCCGCGGCATAGGCTCCCGCAAAGGCCTTCGCATCGTGAGAGTTAAGGGCTTCTACTGACTTGGCAATTGCGTCCGCGCTCATCGTTTGCTCCTTGATTGGTCCTGTGGTCCGCTGTTTGGGACAATTCCAGACTGCCCGGCTTCAAGGACGGGCGGATCGGTCAACTGACCCATTTTGTGGCCGATGCCGGCAGCGCCCATCAGGCGGATTCGGTTCGGCCGCGCCCGAAGTTCCGTCCTAGGGAACGGCAGTGTGAAGTGCTGTAATTGAAGCGTGACGCTGGAGGAAGTGACAGCGAGGGGCTACGCGGCACTGGAAGCGGGGCGGTGGGCGGATGCGCGCGCCGCCTTTGAGGAGGTCCTCTCAGGCACCGGATCGTCGGCCACGCTCGCGGGCTTGGGCGACGCCCTCTTTTTCCTCGGTGAGCTCAGTGAAAGCGTCCGCTGCCGTGAGCGCGCCTACGCCGCCAGCCGCCGCGCGGGCAATGTTCCGGAGGCCATCGACTCCGCCGTATGGCTGTGCCTCGTCTATGGAATGTCCCTCGGCAACGAGGCGGCGGCGCGGGGCTGGCTTGCCCGTGCGGAGAGCATGGCCGGACCCGACGACGGACTGTCCCTTGCGTGGGTTGATTATTGTGCGGCGCTGCTGGCTACGGATGCCCATCGCTGCCGCGACCTGATCGACAGAGCGCTGGCCGCGTCGCATGAGTTGGGCGACCCGGACCTGGCAGTCTGTGCGCTTGCGGAGCGCGGGGTCGTCCTCGTCAAGGGTGGAGACGTCCAGGCCGGGCTTCGCTGTGTGGATGAGGCCATGGCCAGCGCCCTGGGTGGCGACGGAACGACGTTCTATACGGTGGTCATGGCGAGCTGCTCGATGCTGACGGTCTGCGACCTGCTCAGCGACCTCGGGCGGGCTACGCAGTGGTCGCTGGCTGCGGATGACTACATGAGGACCTACGGCTGTCCATACCTTTACGCCCAGTGCCGCATGGTCCACGGGCGGGTGCTCCTGCTGACGGGTCATTGGGCCGAAGCCGAGGACGAGCTGCGGCATGCGGCGGCGAGTACGAAGGACGTCTTCCCCGGTATGTACCACAGGGCCATCGCGAGCCTCGCCGAACTCCGCGTGCGCCAAGGGCACTTCGACGAGGCCAAGGCCTTGATCGAGAGGATCGGCGCTCCGGTCGAGACCAGCCTGGTGGCGGCGGGCCTGGCCCTCGGAAGCAACGAACCGGTGGCGGCCGTGGCACTGGCCGAGCGTTGGCTTCGTTCGGAAAATGAGGGTACCGGCGACGTCGTTCCGACATTGCACGCCGGCGGGCACCGGACCTCTCTGGAAACAGCGAGCGCACGCAGCCTGCTGGTGCAGGCACAGCTGGCAGCAGGCAATCCTGCCGCTGCTGCAGTGGCCGCCGAGCACCTTGGCGACCTTGACGCCAGCGCCGGAGGAGTATGCCTGGTGTCCGCGCATGCCGCTCTGGCAAGGGGCCGGGTTGCAGCCGCCGAGGGCCGGCTGGAGCCTGCCACGTTGTATTTTGAGGACGCCCTCAAGTGGTTCGGGCACTTGGACCTTCCGCTGGAAGCCGCGCGCACACGACTGGAACTTGCGCGTGTTTTAGCCCAAGTCCAGCCCACACTCGCTATCTCCGAAGCCCGCGCTGCCCTGTCAGCGATGGACAGGCTGGGGGCGTCCCATGATGCCGATACGGCAGCGGCACTGCTGCGATCGTGGGGCGCCGGGGGCCGGTCCGTTCCCCGCGAGGCAGGTATTCTCACCCGGCGTGAGCATGAAATTCTGGGGCTGCTGGTTGAGGGCTATTCAAATCCTGAAATTGCGGGGCAGCTGTTCATCAGCAGCAAAACGGTGGCCCACCATGTGAGCAGTGTGCTGGAGAAGCTGGGCCTTCGCAACCGTGCTGAAGCCGCTGCTTACGCCGCCCGCCTGGGCTCTAGCTGATGTTGCGGTTGATGGCCCGCACACCCACTACAAGCCCGACGGCGGCCGTCACCGATGCGGCGAGGAGGCCCAGGAGCGTGTCGGTCCCGACGCTGCCGGCGAACAGCCCCCGTTCGGCGTTGACAAGGTAAGTCAGGGGGTTGAAGAGGCTGGCGGTCTTCATCCAGTCCGGCCCTGCCTCGATGGGCAGCATGATGCCGGACAGGATCATCAGCGGGAAGAGCAGCGTCTGCTGCACACCCCAGAAGATC
>NZ_JAKFFD010000139.1:0-13552 GCF_036675385.1 Pseudarthrobacter sp.
GAGCAGTTCGTGCAGATGGGCCGGGACGTGGAGGGCCGCACGCTGACGCAGGCCGTCCAATGGCATGCAGAACACCGGGTCCTCCTGGACGGCAACCGGACAGTGGTCTTTAACTAAGCGGTCCCCTATTTAAGGTCGTTGGCCATGGACGCAGTTGAGAATGCACTGGAGGAACCGGGCAACGAGCAGCGCCTCGCCGAGTTCTATAACCGCCGCGCGGCGGCCGGCACGGAACATCCGCTTGCGCCCCAGCGGGTAGAACAGCGAGAGCGGTTCATCTCGCTGCTCAAGGCCGAGGGCCGGCACAACGTCCTGGAGATCGGCTCCGGCATGGGGCTCGATGGCCTGGAGTTCGTCCGGGCCGGCATCCATTACACCGGCGTTGACCTCTCCGAGGAGCACGTCCGCAGGTCCCGGGCGAAGGGCCTGGACGTCTCCGTGGCCAGCGCCCGGCAACTGCCCTTCCCGGACGGAACCTTCCCGGCCCTCTGGACCATGAGCACGCTGCTGCACGTCCCTGCCACCGATATCGACGGCGTCCTGCGCGAACTGGTGCGCGTCACGGCACCCAGCGCGCCCATCGCCGTCGGCCTCTGGTCCGGTGAGGATGAAGAGGTCCTGAACCCCGAGGACGACGTCGAACCCCGGTTCTTCAGCCGGCGCAGCGACGCGACGGTGCGGCAGGTCTTCGGCCGGCACGGTGCCATCGAGGACTTTGTCACCTGGCCGGAAGGCAACGGCGAGGAATCCGGCCCGGGCGCGGGGACCTGGACGCAGCACTACCAGTTCCTGATCCTCCGCACCCCTGCCTCTCCCAAGTGACGGGTATGTCCTAGGCTTGGCCCATGGCTCCTCTTCACACTTTCGCCGGGAACACCCCGGCCGTCCACGAATCCGCCTTCATCGCCCCGACGGCGTCGATCATCGGCGAGGCCACGCTCGCTGAGGACTCGAGCGCCTTCTACGGTGTGTCGGTCCGGGCGGACACGGCGGCCATCAGCGTCGGCGCCGGCAGCAACCTGCAGGACAACGTGGTGCTGCACGCCGATCCGGGCTTCCCCTGCAGCGTCGGGGCCGGGGTCAGTGTGGGACATGCCGCCGTCGTCCATGGCTGCACTGTGGAGGACGACTGCCTGATCGGCATGGGCGCCACCGTGCTTAACGGCGCGGTGATCGGCACCGGCTCGCTCGTGGCAGCCGGCGCCGTTGTCCTGGAGGGGACTATTGTGCCGCCTCGGTCACTCGTCGCCGGGGTCCCCGCAAAGGTACGGCGGGAACTCACCGACGAGGAGTTCGACGGCGTGAAGCAGAACGCCGCCCGCTACGTCGAACTGGCCCGGGCGCACCGGGAACTGCACGGCTAGTCCCACCTGCTCAGTCGAGGCTGATAGGCCCGATGGCGTCCAGGAGTTCGCCCGGACCGGGGTTGCCAACCGCCGAGGTCCCGCCCAGGTGGTTCACCACACCCCACACCGCGTTCAGGCCGGTGGTTACGGCGCCCTCGGCCCAGCCCGCGGTAAAGGACACGTCGTCACCCGCGAGGAAGATCCCGCGCTGGGATTCGGGCAGCTTGTCCTGCTTGAAATGCGTGAAGAGGCGCTGTTGGTAGCGGTAGTGCCCCGGCAGGTTCGCTTTGAAGGCACCCATGAAGTTGGGGTCCGCTTCCCAGGAAACGGTGATGGGCTGGCCCACGATGTGGCTGGCGATGTCCACGCCCGGGTAAATCTGCTCGAGCGAGTGCAGCATCAGCTCAACGCGTTCGTCGGCGTCCAGCGCCAGCCATTTGAGCGCGTCATCGTTCCACGTGTAGGACAGCAGGATCACGGCGGGCTTGTCCGGGCCGTCATCCAGGAGGTAGGTGGCCCTGTTCAACCGGTCCGTGAGGGTCATGGACAGGACCTCACGGCCGGTGTCCGGATCGATGTCCTTCCAGAACGGCCGGTCCACCATCACAAACGTCTTGGATGACTGCATGTAGTGCGAACGCTCGATCGCAGTCCACAGTTCGGCCGGGAACAGTGCCTCCTCGGTGTGGATGCGCGTGGACAGCAGCCAGGACTGGCACGTGGTGACCACGGCGGGGTAGCTGGCTTCGCGGCCCCAGCGCTCCCGGATCCGGAGGTCGCCGTCGGCATCGCGGCTGATCTTGTCCACGGCGCCGCGGGGTGAGCCGGAGTGAAGGGACGCCAGGGACGTTCCGTCGGGCCAGTGGGCCATGCCCGACGGCGCGTGCTGCCACAGTGCCTCGGGCAGCCGTTGCGCTCCCCCGCTGATGAGCCGGTGCTGGTCATCGGCGTCGGTGTAGACCACGCGGAGGATTTCCAGGATGGAGTTGGGGAAGTCGGTGTCCCAGCCACCGGTGCCGAAACCCACCTGGCCGAAGGCCTCACGGTGGGCGAAGCCGGCTTCCTTGAATGACTCGCTCCCGGCGATGAACCCGTAGAAGGTCTGCTCGTCCATGATCGGCAGCAGCTCGTTCCAGAGATCCTTGATCCGGCCCGTGTCCCGGGCCCGGATGGCTTCCTGCATTTCGACGAACTTCGCGCCGTCGTTCACGGCTGCCTTCCAGGCATCGGCCACCTCGCGGAAGAACGGCGGCAGGTCCTGGGCGGTCTCGGCGTAGTATTTCTGGCCCGTAAGTTCGATCACGGTGCTGGAGGTGACGGGCGCCAGCGGGTTGGGGAAATCCTGCGTGTCCAGCCCCAGCAGGTCCACGTAGTAGTAGAACGCACGCCCGGAAACCGGGAACCGCATCCCGCCCAGATCGGCCACCACGCCGGGAGCGGACGGGAAGCTGGCGGTGCGCAGGCGCCCGCCGATCTGGTCGGCTTCGTAGACGACCGGGCGCAGGCCCAGCTTCATCAGTTCGTACGCCGTGACGAGGCCCGAAAGGCCTGCCCCGACCACTGCCACCTCGGTGCCGTAGAGTTCCGGCGGAACCGCACCGAGCCCTGCCGGGTGGGCGAGGTAGTGGTCGTAGCTGAACGGAAAATCCGGGTTCAGCATGGTGATGGGGCCAGTCTGTGTGCTGGACGGGTCAGAGGCCGGGAGTTCGGTGGCGACGGTCATGAAAGCTCTGCCTTAGTTCGTTCGGGGGTGGACAGCGTTGAAGATTCCGGCCTGCTCAGCTCACGGTATTCCTCGTGGCTCAGCGCCGCTACCCTGGAGTTCCGTCGGCCGTAGCCGAAGTAGGCCGCCAGGCCCACCAGCATCCAGATTCCGAAGGTCACCCAGGTGTCGGCGCCGAGGTTGGCCATGAGGTAGGCGCACATCAGGGCGCCGAGGATCGGGGTGAGGGGGAAGAGGGGGACGCGGAAGGTGCGCTCGAGTTCGGGCCGCGTGCGGCGCAGGTAGATCACGGCCACGTTGACCAGGGCGAAGGCGAACAGAGTTCCGATGCTCGTGGCGTCGGCCAGGGCGCCAAGCGGGACCAGCCCGGCGGTGAGGGCGACGGCGATTCCCACCAGGAGCGTGCCGGCCGCGGGGGTGCCGGTCCGGCGGGAGACGCGGCCGAAGATCTTGGGGATGAGCCCGTCGCGGGACATGGAGAGCAGGATGCGGGTCTGGCCATACAGAACCGTGAGCACGATGCTCGCGATCGCGAGGACGGCGCCGACGGCGAAGACGAGGGCGATCCAGGGCTGGCCGGTGGTTTCTTCCAGGATCTTCACGAGGGCCGCTTCGGTACCGTCGAACCAGCCCCAGGGGCGGGCGCCGATGGCCGCGACAGCCACCAGGACGTAGATGGTGGTGACGATGACCATGGAGAGCATGATGGCGCGGGGCAGGTCGCGCTTGGGGTTGCGGGCTTCCTCGCCGGCGGTGGAGGCGGCGTCAAAGCCGATGTAGGAGAAGAAGACCCGGGACGCGGCCGCGGAGACTCCGGCGGCACCCATCGGCAGGAGCGGTTCGAAGTTGCCCGCGTTGAATGCGGTGAAGGCCACCGCGCAGAAGAAAAGGAGAATGCCCACCTTGACCACAACGATGGACGTGTTGATCCAGGCGCTTTCCTTGGCGCCCCGGACCAGCAGGATGGTTGCCAGCACCACGATGACCATGGCAGGGATGTTGACCAGGCCGCCGTCGCCCGGGGGCTGGGAGACGGCGTCGGGCAGGACCTGGCCGAACACGGCGAGCGCCTCGTTCACGTACTGGCCCGCGCCGACGGCAACGGCAGCGACCGAGACGGCGTACTCGAGGACCAGGCACCAGCCGCAGATCCAGGCCATGCCCTCGCCCATGGTGGCGTAGGTGTAGGAGTAGCTGGAGCCGGACACGGGGACCATGCCCGCCATTTCCGCGTAGGACACGGCGGACAGGAGCGCGGCGAACCCGGCGATGGCGAACGAGATCCAGATCGCGGGGCCTGCCAGCGGAACCGATTCGCCGAGGATCACCAGGATGCCGGTCCCCAGGGTGGCGCCGACACTGATCATGGTCAGCTGCAGGACCCCGAAGCTGCGGACCAGTTTCGGCCCACCCTGGCCGCTTTCCGCCTCGCTGACCATCTGCCCGATGGATTTCCGGCGCAGCAGTTGCGCGCCCAGCCCGGGACGGCCGGCCGCACGGCCCGTGGCCGGTCCGGAGAGTGTTGGCACAGTCATCATTGACGTCCGTTCGTGAGTAGTTGTCGGTTTCCCCACCCCAGCGTAGGGGTGTGAGCCGTATCTCAGGGATGTGCAAAGTGACCTATAGTGTTCAGGCATGAGACGTATTGCACCAACCATGAACCGCGCCGAACTCCCCTGCCCGGAGCCGCTCCGTGCAGCCTGAGGCGGCGGAGCACTTGGATGCCGTAACCCTGGGCCAGTTTCTGGCCGCGCTCCCCCGGGACCTCACCGTCCTGCACGACGCCGGGAACGCCGGCACCCCTTTGCGCTGGGTGGAGCCCAGCGAACTGGAGGATCCCACGCCCTACCTGCTGGACGGGGAGTTCGTGCTGACGGCGGGACTGCCGTTCAAGGACGACGGCGGCACGAAGGAGAGTGCCGACGCGTACGTGCGGCGGCTGGTCGGCGCAGGCGTCGCCGCCTTGGGGTTCGGCCTGCAGCCCTACTTCGACGCCGTCCCGGACCACGTGCTCTCGGCATGCCAAACGCATCGGCTCACGCTGGTCCAGATCCCCAGCAGTGTCCCCTTCGCCGCCATCGGCCTGGAGTTCTCCAAGCTCCTGGAGTCCGGCAACGCCCGGGTCTTCCGTCAGCTGGCGGACACCAACCGGCAGCTGATGCGGGCGGTGCTGTCGGCCAGGCCCGAGCATGAGCTCCTCTCCGCCCTGGCGCAGCGGGTCCCGGTATGGGCCCAGCTGTTCGGGGCGGACGGCCGCGTGCGGGCCCGGGCCGCAGCAGCCGGGACCGGCGGGACCGGCCCGGCCGCCGCCGTCGAGCCTTCCGCCCTGCAACCGATGCTGAAGCGGCTGCTGGCTGGCAACGGCCCGCGGGTGGAGACGGATTCCCTCCCCGCGAACGGTTCCGCCCTGGTTTTTGGCCATCCGCTCCGAAGCACCAAGGACGCCACCCTCGGGGCACTCATCCTCGGCACGGACAGGCCGCTGACCCCGGCGCAGAACAGCGTGGTGTCCTCGGTGGTGGGGCTGCTGGAACTGCTGGTACGCCAGCGCACCAGCGGCTCCCTGGCCCCGAGCCAGCTGGCGACGGCCCTCCTGCTGCACCCGGACAGCCTGGCCGCCGGCTCAACCCGGCAGCTGAACGTCCTCAGGGACCTCCTGGCGCAAAGCGTTTCCGGAACCCGGTCCGGTGCCCTCCGGGTGGTGCAGGGCATCCGGGCGGACGCCTCTGCGCCCGCGTCGTCGGACGGCCCTGTCCGGGAGCTGCTGCAGTGGCGCCGGCTGTTCGACACAAAGATGGTGGAACTGACTGACTACGGGTTCGCCGCCGTCACCCGGCTCAAGGTGGACGACGCGCTGCTTCATGAAGTGGAGGACCTGGGCTGGCGGCTGGTGGTGGGTGATCCCACGGAACTGGCAGGACTTCCTGCCGCGTACCAGCGTGCATCGTCGCTGCGGCCGCGCGTCCAGGCCAGCGGACAAAGTGTGCGCGTGGATGACGTCACGTGGTCGGTCACGGGGCTGCTGGGCCGGGGCGCCGGCACCATGCTTGCCGCCCGGCTGCTGGAGCCGGTCCTGGCGCAGGAGCCTGACCGGCGCAGCTCACAACTCAGTGTCTTGAAGGCGTGGCTGGGCGAAAACGGCAACTGGGACGCCTCGGCAAAGGTCCTGGGCATGCACCGCAACAGCGTGCGGCGCCAGATCAACGCCCTCGCCGAACTGCTGGCCATGGACCTTGGTTCCGCCCAGGTGCGGGCGGAGCTGTGGATTGCCCTGCAATACGTGGACGGGGTGGAGCCTCAGATGCCCCAGGACCGGTAAAGGTCCGGGCGGCGTTCGCGGAGGTAGGGCACCAGGCCACGGGCGTTTCGGGCGGCGTCAGGGTCCACCTTGGCGTACAGGATTTCGGTTCCCGGCCCGGCGGCGGCCAGCAGGGAACCGTCCGGGCCGGCGACGACGCTCCCGCCCAGGAATTCGCAGCCGTCCTCGGTTCCGCAGTGGTTGGCGTAGGCGATGGTCAGCTGGCTTTCCAGCGCACGGGCCCGGAGCAGGACCTGCGGAACGGTTTCGAAGCCGTGCGCCAGGGCCGTGGGCACCAGGAGCAGCTCCGCGCCGCCCAGCGCCGCGGCCCTGACTGTTTCGGGAAATTCCACGTCGTAGCAGATCACCATGGATGTCCGGAACCCGTTGAAATCGACGACGGCGGGACCCGCGACCGCGGGACTGAACGCCGCGCGCTCGTCATCGCCAAAGAGGTGCACCTTTGCGTAGGTGAGGAGCTCGGCGCCCGCGCCGTCCACCAGCGTGGAGGTGATGTGCCAGCTGCCGCTGTCCGTGACCGACGGCAGGCTGTAGACCAGCCCGATACCGTGGCGGCGCGCGATGCCGCGCAACGTCTCGCGGATGGCAGGGAGCCGGGCCGGGTCCAGCTCCGCGCGGAGCCGCAGCGGGGCGTAGCCCACGGGAAACAGCTCCGGCGTAACCAGGACTGCCGCGCCTTCCGCGGCAGCGGCGCCGGCCGCCGCATCCAGGGCGGCGCGGTTTGCCTCTATGTCGAGTACGCGGGCGTTTGCCTGCATCAGGGCCAGCAGCACTGTTACCACCTCACATGATCGGGACGGCCAATGCGTCCGCTTTTTTCCAGCCTAGCCACCGGACCTGAACGGCATCCGGGGCCAATTGCACCGGCCAAGGCCACAGGACGGGCGGATCGTCCCATCAATTTGTCTCATCCGGCAGACTCCTTGCGTTAACTTCTTGACTGCAACCGTAAAAGTAGGGCAGTCTTCTTTTCATGTCCGCCACACCGCGCTCGACGAGGAGCAAGCCAAAGAATCCGGGATCCCAGTCGGCCCTCCGGCAACTGAACCAGCAACGGATCATCGAGACCCTCATGAGCGGCCCGTCCACCCAGGCCGAGCTTGCGCGCCAGACCGGCCTCTCCACGGCCACGGTGTCCAACATCGTCAAAATCATGCAGGAGACGGGCCTGGCGTCAACCGAACCGATCACCAGTTCCGGCCGCCGGGCACTCAACGTAAGACTCAACAGCAACGGCGCGGTGGCTGTGGGAATCGACTTCGGCCGACGGCACCTGCGCGTGGTTCTGGCATCCCTGAGCTACCACGTGATCGCCGAGGAATCCGTCCTGCTGCCCCTCGGCCACCAGGCCGAGGAAGGCATCCGGGCCGCCGTCGCACTGCTGGACAAACTGCTACAGCAAAGCGGCGTGGACCGGACCCTGGTGGTGGGCGCCGGCGTCGGAATTCCCGGCCCCATCGACCGCCGGACCGGCACCGTGGCGCAGGGCGCCATCCTCCCGGAATGGGTGGGAATCAACATCCTTCACCATCTGGAGGAAACCCTCAAAATACCCGTATTCGTTGACAACGACGCCAATCTTGGCGCTTGGTCCGAGGTTACGTGGGGACCGCATTCAGGCGTGAGCAACCTGATGTTCCTCAAGATCGGATCGGGCATCGGCGCCGGCCTGATCCTCAACGGCGCGCCCTACTACGGCACCGTTGGCATTACCGGCGAAATCGGCCATGCAACGATCCACGAGCACGGGCTCGTGTGCCGCTGCGGCAACCGTGGCTGCCTGGAAACCATTGCCTCCACCACCACCATGATTGAGCTGCTGGGCCGCGGGGAAGACCCACCCCTCACACCTGCGGACATCGTGCGCAAAGCCCTGGCGCGCGACTCCGCAACACTCAGGGTGGTGGACGATGCAGGCCTGGCCGTTGGGCGTGCCCTGGGCAACGTAGCGAACCTGATCAACCCTGAAGTGATCGTGGTGGGCGGCCCTCTTGCGGGCCTGGGCGACCTGCTGCTCGACCCCATCCGGCGGGGGCTTATCCGTCATGCAGTGCCGGTGATCGGCGAGACCACCACGCTGACGATGTCCTCGCTTGGGGACCGCGCAGAGGCTTTGGGAGCGGCCGCACTGGTGTTCCAGCATGCCGGGATCCGGCGTGCGTAGCCGTTTCGTTACCCCGGTAATTGCGTTAAAGACTTGACGACAACCCGTGTGATCCAGTTTACTTTTTCATCAGACGACCCTGCGCTTTGCTGGGCGGACAAAGAAGTCATGCATTGGAGGCGTAAGGACAAATGTCGTCCCACACCACGCACACTGACCCGGTCATCCTCGAGATGCGCTCAATTACCAAGGAATTTCCCGGCGTCAAGGCTTTGGCGGATGTAAGCCTCCGGGTCAAGGCCGGCGAGATCCACGCAATCTGCGGCGAAAACGGCGCTGGCAAGTCCACGCTGATGAAGGTGCTTTCGGGCGTCTACCCGTACGGCAGCTACGACGGCGACATCGTGTACCAGAGCGAGGTCCAGCAGTTCAAGGACATCCGCGCCAGCGAGCACGCCGGCATTGTGATCATCCACCAGGAGCTGGCCCTGATCCCGGAACTGTCCATCATGGAGAACATCTTCCTGGGCAACGAACCGACCAAACGCGGCGTCATCAACTGGGCGGAGGCCCGGCAGCGGTCCACGGAGCTACTGGCCCGGGTGGGCCTCAGGGAAGACCCGGACACCCCCATCAAGGAGATCGGCGTCGGCAAGCAGCAGCTGGTGGAGATCGCCAAGGCCCTGAACAAGTCGGTCAAGATCCTCATTCTGGACGAGCCCACCGCTGCGCTCAACGAATCCGATTCCCAGCATCTCCTGGACCTGATGCTCGGCCTCAAGGGCAAAGGCATCACCTCGATCATCATTTCCCACAAGCTCAATGAGATTGAGCAGATCGCCGATTCCATCACCATCATCCGGGACGGCAAGGCGATCGAAACGCTCGACGTCAAGGCCGACGGCGTCGACGAGGACCGCATCATCAAGGGCATGGTGGGCCGGGCCCTCGAGTCCCGCTTTCCTGACCACACGCCGAAGATCGGCGAGGTGTTCTTCGAAGTCAAGGACTGGTCCGTGGGCCACCCCGCCATCCAGGACAGGCTTGTCTGCAAGGGCTCCAACTTCTTCGTACGCCGCGGGGAAATTGTGGGATTCGCCGGGCTGATGGGTGCCGGCCGCACCGAGCTGGCCAGGTCTGTCTTCGGCCGCTCGTACGGACGGTTCATCAATGGCCACATCTACAAAGACGGCAAGGAAGTCGTCCTCAAAAACGTTCGGCAGGCGATTGACGCCGGACTGGGTTATGTGACGGAGGACCGAAAGTCCCTGGGCCTGAACCTGCTCGATGACATCAAGGCCACCACCGTTTCAGCGAACCTCAAGAAGATCAGCCGAAACAGCGTGGTGGACACTGCCAAGGAATTCGCAGTAGCCGAGCAGTACCGCAAGGCACTGCGTACCAAGACGCCCTCCGTGGAGGAAGGCGTCGCCAAGCTCTCGGGCGGCAACCAGCAGAAGGTGGTCCTGGCGAAGTGGATGTTCACGGACCCGGACCTCCTCATCCTGGATGAACCGACGCGGGGCATCGATGTGGGCGCCAAGTACGAGATCTACGGCATCATCCAGCAGTTGGCCAACCAGGGCAAGGGCGTCGTGGTCATCTCTTCCGAGCTGCCCGAGCTGCTGGGTCTTTCCGACCGCATCTACACCATCTTCGAGGGCGCCATCACCGGCGTCCTGAACAAAGAGGAAGCGAGCCAGGAAAGCCTCATGAAGCTGATGACCTCCGCCCGCAAGGCCGCCTGACCCTCTGGAATCCTCCAGATCCTTCCAGATACAAGGACTGAAACAATGAACGCGCTTAAGAAGCTTTTTGGCGGCAACACCCGCCAATTCGGGATGATTTTCGCTCTGGTCGCGCTGATCATCTTCTTCCAATTCACCACAGAGGGCCGCACGCTCACGCCGGGCAACGTCATCAACCTCTTCAATGGCAACTCGTACATCCTCATCCTCGCCATCGGCATGGTGCTGGTCATCATCGCCGGTCACATCGACCTCTCCGTAGGATCCGTGGCCGCGTTTGTGGGCGTGACAGTGGCCCTGGCCATCCGCGACTGGGGTATCCCCTGGTACGCCGGAGTGCTCCTCGGCCTGCTGCTCGGTGCGCTGATCGGAGCCTGGCAGGGTCTATGGACGGCGTACGTGGGCATTCCCGCGTTCATCGTCACCCTGGCCGGCATGCTGCTGTTCCGCGGCTTCAACCAGTTCGTGGGCAAGTCCAACACCATCCCGGTACCCAATGACTTCCAGTACCTGGGTTCCGGCTACCTTCCTGAGGTTGGGCCCAGCACCGGATACAACAACCTCACCCTGCTGATCGGCCTCGCTGCAGTCACCTTCGTGATCTTCAGCGAAATCCGCCGCCGCCGGACCGCGAAGGTGCTGGGCGCCGAAGTGGCAGAGACCTGGGTGGTCGTCCTGAAGCTTGTCCTGGTCTGCGCGGCCATCCTGTACGCCACGTACCTCTTTGCCACCGGCCGTCCGGGCACGTCCTTCCCCATCCCCGGCCTGATCCTCGCCGTCCTGGTCCTGATTTACGGTTTCGTCTCCTCCAAGACCGTGGTGGGTCGCCACATTTACGCCGTGGGCGGCAACCGGCATGCAGCCGAACTCTCCGGCGTCCAGTCCAAGAAGGTCAACTTCCTGGTCATGATGAACATGTCCATCCTGGCCGGCCTCGCGGGCATGATCTTCGTGGGCCGCTCCACCGCTTCGGGCCCGTTCGACGGCGTCGGCTGGGAACTGGACGCCATCGCCGCAGTCTTCATCGGCGGCGCGGCCGTGACAGGCGGCGTGGGCACCGTGATCGGTTCCATCATCGGTGGCCTGGTCATGGCAGTCCTGAACAACGGCCTGCAGCTCCTCGGCGTCGGCGCCGACCTCACCCAGATCATTAAGGGCCTGGTCCTGCTGATCGCCGTGGCGTTCGACGTCTACAACAAGTCTCAGGGCAAGCGGTCCATCATCGGACTGATGATGCAGAACTTCAACCGTCCAACCGGCGGGCCCGGCACAACCCTGCAGCCCGACGAAACCACCTCCACCAAGGAAACGATCGCCAGGGAAGCCTGAGCGATTCAGGTTCCGGAACCAATACCCCCAAAGAGAAAGTGGACCAAGAAATGCGAATGATTGGTAAAGCAGGAAAGGCAGCAGCGATAGCTGCAATCGCAGCACTGGCGCTGACGGCCTGCGGACGGGCCGAACCCGGCACCACCAGCACCACCGGAGCCGGCGGCTTCGAGAAGAACTCCTCCATCGGCGTCGCGCTTCCCCAGAAGACCAGCGAAAACTGGGTACTGGCGGAGAAGCTGTTCAACGACGGGCTCTCCAGCGCAGGCTTCAAGCCCGACGTGCAGTTCGCCAACGGCGGCGTCTCCGAGCAGCAGAACCAGATCAGTGCCATGATTACCAAGGGCGCCAAGGTCATCATTGTCGGTGCCATCGACGGCGCCCAGCTGGGCACCCAGCTGAAGCAGGCGAAGGACTCCGGCGCGACGATCATTGCCTATGACCGGCTGCTGCTCAACACCGAGAACGTGGACTACTACGTGGCCTACGACAACTTCAAGGTGGGCGTGCTGCAGGGCCAGGCGCTGCTCGACGGAATGAAGGCCAAGAAACCGACCGGCCCTTACAACATCGAGCTCTTCGCCGGTTCACCGGATGATGCCAACGCGAAGGTCTTCTTTGACGGTGCCATGAGCATCCTGAAGCCCAAGATCGACGACGGCACGCTGAAGGTACTCTCCGGCCAGGCCAGCTTCGAACAGGCCGTCACCCAGGGCTGGAAGGCTGAGAACGCCCAGCGCCGCGCCGACACCCTGCTGACCGGTTCCTATGGAAGCGCTTCGCTGGACGGCGTCCTTTCACCGAACGACACCTTGGCCCGCGCTGTCCTGACTTCGGTCAAGGCCGCCGGCAAGCCGCTGCCCATCATCACCGGCCAGGACTCGGAAGTTGAATCCGTCAAGTCCATCCTTGCCGGCGAGCAGTACTCCACCATCAACAAGGACACCCGCAAGCTCGTTGAGCACGCGATCGTGATGGTCAAGGATCTCCAAGCCGGCAAGAAGCCTGAGATCAACGACGACAAGTCCTACAACAACACGGTGAAGACCGTACCCGCCTTCCTGCTGCCGCCGGTCATCGTGACCGCCGCCAACGTGAAGACGGCCTACGTGGACGATCCGGTACTGGGCCCGCTGACCAAGTAACGCGGTCCACGTAACGCGGTCCAAGTAACGCGGTCCGCCGGTCACCACCGGTTAAGTCGAATGCCCCGGCTCCCCACAGGGAGCCGGGGCATTCCGCGTTCCAACGCTCTCTCACTTGATGCACGCTCTTCACTAACGCTCTCTCACTGCCCGCCGCGTTTCACAGCTGAAACACAGCTTCGTCCGTCGTCCTGCACAGGCCCGGACGCGAGGGTAGGA
Source organism: Pseudarthrobacter sp. (assembly GCF_036675385.1). Taxonomy (NCBI): domain Bacteria; kingdom Bacillati; phylum Actinomycetota; class Actinomycetes; order Micrococcales; family Micrococcaceae; genus Pseudarthrobacter; species Pseudarthrobacter sp. The sequence goes on from NZ_JAKFFD010000139.1 coordinate 12,934, forward strand.
GCAGATGCCGGCCTTCCGCCGGCCCCAGATCTTAGGAGTACCGTGAGCGTCCTTGCCCGGAGTGTTGGCAACGCCTTCAGAAACAAGGTCCGAACAGCTGCGGTGGTGGCAGTCCTGGCCGTCGCGATCGGACTTGCCCTGGCCATGCTGGTGGCCAACCAGGCCGTCGGAGCCAAAGTCCAGGAGCTGAACGCGTCCGTCGGGACCGTCCTGACCGTCAACCCTGCCGGCGGCCAAGGCTTCGAAGGCGGCGGCGAGCCGCTGACCGCCGAGCAGGCAGCAACCGCAGCTGCCGTCCCCAACGTAACCTCCGTCGTCGGCACCAGTTCACTCCGGCTGCGGAACGCGGCCGAAGCGGCAGCGCAGACGGCGGCCGGCACGCAGGCTGGCCCCGGCGGCGGCCAGGGCGGGCCCGGCGGACAGAACGCCACCACCTTGACCACCAGCCTCACCGCAGCCATCGACGCCGGCACACTCGGCGGCCGTAACCAGGCCGCGAACGGCACCACGGGAACTACCACGCAGCCGGTGCGCTCGCTTCCCATCACCGCGACGGGAATCGGCGGCGAGATGGACAGCACCGGCAAGGCCCTGACCATCACCGAAGGCACTGGGCTGG